>CAJUMI010000021.1:0-1176 GCA_910587545.1 uncultured Muribaculaceae bacterium
CGACCGCGAGGACCGCAAGATGAGCCTCGGCATCAAGCAGCTCAAAAACGATCCTTGGGAAAACATAGAGACCAAATATCCTATCGGCAGCCGCCACACAGCCAAAGTACGCAACTTCACCAACTTCGGCGTATTCGTTGAGATCGAGGAAGGCGTCGACGGCCTCATCCACATCAGCGATCTCTCCTGGACCAAGAAGATCAAACACCCCAGCGAATTCACTCAGATCGGCGCTGACATCGAAGTCGAGGTTCTCGCCATCGACAAAGACAACCGTCGCCTCAGCCTCGGCCACAAGCAGCTCGAAGAAAATCCCTGGGACGTATTCGAGACTATCTTCACTGTCGGCTCTGTTCACGAAGGCACTATCGTCGAGATGCTCGACAAGGGCGCAGTCGTTGCTCTGCCCTACGGTGTCGAAGGCTTCGCCACTCCCAAACACCTCGTCAAGGAAGACGGTTCGCAGGCCAAGATCGACGAAAAACTCAACTTCAAGGTGATCGAATTCAACAAGGACAGCAAACGCATCATCCTTTCTCACAGCCGCATCTTCGAAGATGAAGCTCGTGCTGAAAAGACTGCAGAACGCAAGACCCGCCGTGCTCCCAGAAAGCAGGAAGAAGCAACCGCGCTCAACACTCCCCTCGAAAAGACCACTCTCGGCGACCTCGAAGCTCTCGCAGCTCTCAAGGAAAAACTCTCCGGCAAATAATATCCCCTCAGGGAATTATCAACCATACTGCGGCGGCGCACTCCGACAAAGAGTGCGCCGCTACTTTTTTTGCATCCCGCATTCCTTCACCAATAACAAATCTCAGACTTCGCGCGTTTACAATACATGCCCGCTACCCACGACATAATCATCGCACTGCTGCTGACCACGGTCGCCGGACTGTCGACCGGCATCGGAGCTCTGGTTGCATTCTTCACCCGGGCGACCGACACACGCGTCCTGTCGGCCGCGCTCGGCCTTTCGGCCGGAGTGATGGTCTATGTGTCAATGATGGAACTGCTGCCAGAAGCCTTCGCCACTCTCGGACGCGCGTTCGACGAACGCACAGGCGAGGCTGTCACCCTACTCACCTTCTTCGGCGGCATCGCCTTGATCGCACTGATCGACCACTTCGTACCGGAAGATGAAAACCCCCACGAAATGCACTCGCCCGGCGAGCTCTC
>CAJUMI010000021.1:1186-36618 GCA_910587545.1 uncultured Muribaculaceae bacterium
CTCTCGAAACCCGCCGACGGCCACCACATGCGCCGCACGGCCATGATGCTCACCCTCGCTATCGGCATCCATAACTTCCCCGAAGGCATGGCCACGTTCATCTCCGCTCTCGACGGACCCGACGTCGCCCTGCCGATTGTCGTCGCTATCGCAATCCACAACATCCCCGAGGGCATAGCCGTCTCTGTGCCGATCTACCATTCGAGCGGCAGCCGCAAAAAAGCCTTCGTCTACACCTTGGTTTCAGGCCTCGCCGAAACTGTGGGCGCGATTGTCGGCATGGCCTTCCTATTCCCCTTCTGGACCCCGGAAATCAACGCATACTGCCTCGCTGCAGTCGCCGGAGTGATGGTCTACATCTCATTTGACGAACTTCTCCCCGGCGCCGAGCGCTACGGCCACCACCACATAGCCCTCGGCGGCGTAATCGCCGGCATGGCCATTATGGCCTTGACCTTGCTGATACTATAATCCCGCTACTTCATAAACACAAAGTAGACCGCCATTATCAGACACACAAAGGCGGCGAAATGATTCCAGTGGAGTGCCTCACCCTTGAAGATCAGCAAGGAGAACAACGTGAACACCAGCAGTGTGATCACCTCCTGTATCACCTTAAGCTGCATCAGCGTGAACGAGCCCCCGTTGCCGATGAAACCCATCCGGTTGGCCGGAACCATGAAACAGTACTCAACCAACGCCAGCCCCCACGACAGCAAAATTATAAGATAGACAGGCGTGTCAGCTCCGATCAACTTCATCTGCTGGAGTTTCAGGTGGCCATACCACGCGAAAGTCATGAACACGTTTGCAATAAGCAGCAAAACGATTGTCAACAATCCATTCATAGAATTAACATTATTTAAACTCAGATCCTGTAACAAATCAGCCCCGATTGCGTCTTATGTATAGAAAACAAAAGAAACAGCAATAGTCTACAACCTATATCGACATCTACTGCTTGATCTACAATCTTCACGTGATTTCATTCTCCTCTCTCCACTTCCATGAGTTTTCGCGCACGCCGACCTTCACACCGAAGAGTGACGTGCGCGAAATCGTTTATCTTGGCATGTAGATCAGCGTCGCCGACGGAGTGTGATTGAACATCTCGCCGGCCATCCTCCTGACATCGTCGGCCATGGTCTGTTTCTGACGCCCGACGGCGGCGTTGATATCCTCGCCGTGGTAAAAAGCCATAGCCAGATTGGCAGCCCGCGACTGATAGCCGATGTTGGAGAAATTGAACGTCGATTCGAAGCGGTTCATACAGCGCTCAAGCTCATGGCCGGTCACCGATCCCGCTGCGGCAAGACCGGCAGCCTCGCGCTTCATCATCCCGATCGCACGCTCTACGGCCTCGTCGCTCCTGTCGGTGATTTTGGCGTTCAACATCAGGAAACCCTCGTGCTCGCTGCCGCTGATCGACGCATCGACCTCGCTGAACAGTCCGTTGCTCCCCATAAGCAGATTGTGATAGAAGCGCGACGAACGCCCCGCCGAAAGAAGGTCGGTGATGGTGTCGGCCACAAAGTAATCCTTAGCGCCATAAGCCGCCATCGGATAAGCAACGACTATGGCCGTCTGCGGCACATCGCCGCTTACGCGCCTGACGACATCAGCCGTCGGAAAAGTCGGAGCCGGCAAACGGCGCGGCGCTATGTCGCGGCGCGGTATCTGACCAAACCACTTCTCCGCAAGCTCCTTCACACGTTCGAAAGTGACATTGCCGCACACCGCAAGCACGGCGTTGTCGGGTCCATAGTGCCTGAAAAACCAGTCTCGCGCATCTTCAGCCGTGACAGACGCCACATGACCAGGCTCCTTGCCGATCACAGGCCAGCCGTAAGGGTGGCTGTCACCGTAGAGCATCTTGCGCAGATAGTGAGCCATGTCTCCGTATGGACGGTTGAGACACTGCTGTTTGAACTCCTCGATCACCACCCGGCGCTGAACCTCGAGAGTCCGCTCGTCGAGCAGCGGCGAGAGCATACGGTCGCTCTCGAGCCAAAAAGCTGTCTCGACGTTCTGAGCCGGCAGCACCTCATAGAAGTTGGTGAAGTCATTGCTTGTCCAGGCATTGTCAGAGCCGCCCGCAGCCTCTATCTCCACGCTGTAATCGGCCACATTGGCCGAACCGCCGAACATCAGATGCTCAAACAGATGGGCTATGCCTGTCAACTCCGGCCGCTCGTCCCTCGCGCCTGTATCGTAGAGCAGATTGACCGCCACCATAGCAGTTGAAGGGTCGCAACTGTGTGCGACCCTCAATCCATTATCGAGCGTAAACGTCCGATAGTCTATCATAGAAAGATCCGTTAATCGACTACTTTCATCGAGATGATGCGGATATCCTCTTTCGGGCGGTCTCCGCGGTCTGTCTCAACCTTTTCGATTTTGTCGACTGTCTCCATGCCATTGACCACCTCGCCGAAGACCGTGTAGTTGTTGTCGAGATGAGGAGTGCCGCCGACCGTCGTATAGGCCTTTTTCATTTCATCGGTCACTTTAACCGGATGCTCGGCCACATAGGCCTCACACTCTGCGATAAGCTCGTTCTGGAGTTTTTCGAGTCCGGCCTGATCTCCCTTCGCCTGCATGTCGCGGACCTCGGCCATATGCTGTTGGGCGAGCTGGGCGAAATGTGACTGCATAGCCGACTGCTCCATATATTTTTCCATATTGGCCATCTCGGCCTCGCTCACCTTCTTGCCTGTGACGATATAGAACTGAGAGCCCGACGATGCCTTGGTCGGGTTCACCTGATCGCCCTGGCGGGCTGCGGCGAGCGCGCCACGCTTGTGAAAGTGTTTTGGGAACACAAATTCAGCGTCGACCGTATAACCCGGGCCGCCTGATCCGAGAGCCTGTCCGGCGACGGCGGTCTTCGAGTCGGGATCGCCGGCCTGGATCATAAACTCATTGATCACGCGGTGAAACAGAGTGTTGTTGTAATAACCTTCCTTAACAAGTTTGATAAAATTGTCGCGGTGACGGGGTGTGTCGCCATAGAGAAGGACGGTAAACGATCCGAGTGTCGTCTCGACTTCGACCTTCACACTGCTTGTGTCGGCCGGATTGTAGTTTGTAGCCATAGTTTCTTGTGAGTTGGTTGTGTCGGTGCTGTCGGCGGCCTCGCCGGCTTCCTTCGACGATGTCGACGATCCGCAGGCGCTCATGCCGAAAAGCAGTGCCGCAGCAGCCAGATAATTTTTGATCATTGTGTTATTATCGTTAGTTGTTCAGTGTATTCAGATAACCGAATTGGGGTACAGCCGCTTGTAGATGCGGCGGAAATTATTGTCGGCCGCGCTCAGTTCGTCGGCACGGTCAGCGTAGTCAGGACCATACATGCTGTTGAGGATATCGGGCAGATAGCGGTGCTCCCTGTCCTTGTCGATGGTCGAGGCGACCAGACGGTCGACCGCTTCAGCATAAGCCGAGGCATCGATAGCATGAAGATAGCGCGCCGCGCTTGCGAGGAACTGCCCCGACAGATCGACCGCGATCATGTTGTCTACCAGTCGGTCGAGATCATTGCCGTCAAGAGAATCGATATGGTTGGCTATATACTCGTAAGTCAGCAGCCCGTCAGCATCCCGACGCAGAGCCTGCATGTCATTTTCGTTGATTGTCATACTTTCTTCCTATATAATATACTTTAACACAACAGTCTGACCAAAAGTTTCCAGTCGCCACGACGTTGAGGCGCCTGCGGTGACAAGAATGCTCTGCAGCCTGCGATTGACAAAGTTAAGCAAAATTCTCAAACGTCCAACAAAAAACACAAAACTGTCACTCCGTCCATCTCCTGCCAAAACAGTTAAAATTTTGTGTAAATCAAGGATTCTGCATATCTTTATGACCTCTTTAACCTGACATTCGACGAAGACCATAATGGATAAGCTCAGACGCACGATAATATTAAGCATAATTTCTATAGGCCTCTTTGCGGTCATAGGCGCGGTGCTCCCCGGCATATCGGCATTCGACCCTATCGACAAATCGCTCAGCGACATCTCCGTCACAGACATCTTCTATGCTGCCGAGCGGGACAACAGTCCGGTTGAAAACGACCGTTTCCTGATCATCGACACATCTGACAGCGACCGCGGGGAAATAGCCCGGGCCGTCAGCCTGGCATCCGAAGCCGGAGCGGCCGTCGTCGCTGTCGACATTATCTTTTCCGACGCCGCCGCTGATTCGTCGGCGACCGCTGCTCTCTGCAAGGCCATGGCCTCCAACCGCGGGCTGACCGTATCGGCGATCCATCTCAACGAGTGGGACGACGCATCGCAATCCTACATTTCAACCCTCTCCACGGCGACCGACTCGCTCAATCTCGACCCGGGATACACCAATTTCATGACTGGCGGCGACTACAGCTATATACGCAACTACTCCGTGGCCGCTGCAGGCAGCGTGCCTTCGTTCGCTCAGGCGACAGCCGACAGATACCGCAGCATCTACGGCGACGACTCGCCCATGCGGCCTACAGACACAGGCATCATCGATTTTTCGCCCCAGGCGTTTGACATCGTCGATGCCGCCGACATCGCGGCCATCGACAGCCTCGCCTCGGGGCGCATGGTGTTGCTCGGCGCAACGGACTCCGACGAGGATTACCACTTCACACCCATAGGCCGGATGAGCGGAGTCGAGATTCAGGCATACTCCATCGACACGATTTTGAGCAACCCGTCGGTTGTCGCTCCGCAGTGGGCCGTATGGCTGATATGTGTCATACTGGTGATGGCTTCGTCGGCCGGCTTCGTAATGATGCGCGACAACTTCGAATCACGAAACCCGACCGCCAACCGCTACACCTACGCCGTGCTCGGTCTCGGCAACATCATCTATCCGACCGTCATCATCCTCACGGTCATCATGGCCGTCGGGCTGCTGTATCTTACGCTGTCGGTCTACCTGCCGCCTCTCGTCATCATCGGGTCGCTCGCTTTCATCCCCGTGTCCTACGACCTGCTGACGATCAGCCGCGGCATCCTGTCGCGCCGCTCCGCCACAATTGCGTCGGCGATAATCCTTGCCGCTATCCCGGCCAATGCCGACATGACAAAGGCCGAAGTTATCGAGACATTCAAAGCGCTCGACAAAAACTGTCCCTTTGAGAACGGAGAGATCAAACTGCCTGTCGACACTACGATCATAGAAAATCTGATCAGTCTATTATCCACGTCCGACATGCCTTTCTCAGATGATATGTACACGGTCATGCTCGAGTATATAGCACTCAATAATTACGACACCAATAAATTGGCAGCAGCTGATTTTTTCCTCAACAGCGTAAACTCTCCGTTCCTGAAAAAAGGTTTCGAATATTTATCATCATTGACCCCGGACTATATAGATGCCGTCTATGCCCGGTACTGGTACAAATTATCGTTATGCTATTATTTCGGACTCGGCACAGATACCAATTACCGAAAATCGCGCGAATGCCTCGACATAGCATTCATCATCGCTTCATCGGCGACCGATGAAGAAAAAGATCAACTCTATCTATTCGAAGACGGAGATCTGAATATTTTGGGATCGTGTCTACGCGCCAAAGGCTACCCTAACAAAGTCTGTGATACGCCCCACGGTTCCATGTCCGATTACACTCGCCCCGGGTATATGGCCGACACTTTTATCAAGGACTGCGAGGATGCGCTGATTGCCGAAGATCCCGAAAATCTGCTTTCCGGCTTTCCAAATTGTAAAATCGCTGTCACGCCGGCCAATTTCATGCGATTCTATCCGCTGATCTTAAGCAACAGCAATACGAAAGCAAAAGATTTTTTGGATCGATGCAGCACAGCCGGCTCGTGGATTGACGACTTGACAATAGGCCTTTGTTATTACCTTTTAAACGAGCGCATGTTGAACGCTTTCTATTTCAACAATAAAATCACCGGCGCGGCCTCTATCTCTTATTACGATGACGGAAGCGGCATCCCGGCATCCGCAGCATATTTCAAAAAAGCATCCGAAAAATTCAAAAAGATATCTCCGTCAGCCATAGGCAAGGAGAAACATTTTTATATACAGAAATTTATTAACTCCTACGTCGCTTTAAGTTCACCGTCTACTGACGAAAAACAGAAAGCACATCTTAATACAATCGCTGCCGCATGTCAGAAAGTGTTGTCGAATAAATTCAAAATGGACGATCTCCGTTTTTTCACCGGTTTGCACAACAGCCTGCTGTGCGAGGCCATGGATGAGGGAGATGACACAGCCCGCTTTCTGATGGGCATAATATATAAATCCCGTTACTATTATAATGATGAATTCGGCAACAGGCTTAACGGCAAAGGCCTGGGAAAAGCTCGGGATTGGCTGTCCATTTGGGCCGACGCCGGACAAAAAGATGACAAGACCGACTATTCATGCGATGATGAGATCGAGCGCTTCAAATTCGTGGTCGATATCGACGGCAAACCCGGCGCGAAAAAGGAACTGGCAAAAGTCGCCGCCTACGAGTATCGCAATATCCCTTCTATACCCGAAGGCCGCTTCAAGACCGAGTTGACTCTGGCCGCCGCGCGAGTGTCACGTCTGCGTGAATTGGCAGAATACGCCTCTACCCACAAACAGGAATTAGACGATCAAGCCGCAAAATTCATCAAAACTGACCACACTCGAATAGTTAAGAACAATACGACCAAGCCTGAACCCGCAAATCAGGATGTCAAGACCTCGGAACGCAAGGTCAATTTCGCATTCCGCACACCCGACAAGACCAAATTCAGCGAACCCGACTTCGACCTTACTTTTGTGACAAACTCGCGGACGGCGACTTACCGCATTTCGGGATCGGAACCGTGCGACATACCCGCGTCGGCCCTGTTGGCCGGCAAACTCCGCATACAGCTGCCGCCCCGTGACTGCGAGATCACCGTGGTCGATGAAGCCGGCAAGATGCACTACCGATCGTTTGTCTACGACGAGACCGCAAGTCTGCGCAAATCGGCGACGCTCCACATTCTGGCCATCGGTCTTAACGACTACGCTGCGCCAAACCTTCATACTCTGCAATATGCTGAAGCCGACGCAGAGGCCATCGTGGATACTTTCGTCAAGCGCCACCAATATACATTTAACAATATAAACAAAACGGTGCTTCTCGGCAAAGACGTGAGCCGCAACAGCATCGAGCGCGCGATAGAGACGATCTCCGAGGCCGGGCCCAACGACCTCGCCGTGATATTCTTCGCCGGTCACGGACTCGTCGATTCGCGCAATTATTATCTCGCGACATCAGAAGTGAAAGATGCCGACCGTCCGAACATAGGCGGTCTGTCAGCCACTCTGTTCAAAGAAAAGATCAGCTATATAACCTGCAAACTCATAGTCTTTATCGACGCCTGCCACTCGGCCAAGATTTTCGACTCCTACCGTGGCAACGACTTCTTCAAGGAACTGCAGACCGCCCGCAACGGCACAAGCATCTACACCTCAAGCAGTCCCGACGAGAAATCGAGGGAAAACCCTAACTCGGGTCACGGATATTTCACTCAGGCCTTGCTTGAAGCATGCGACTTCGATAAGTCGGACACAGACGGCGACGGCCGTATCACCATCAAGGAAATCCGTAATTATCTCGAGCGGCGTATACCTGAGCTCACCAACAAAGGACAGACTCCGGTCTACCGTAATCTCGAGGAAACCGATTATTCAGTCTTTTTCAAGCAATGAGCAACAGAGCGTTTATACTTATAGCCTGCATCGCGGCAATCGCTTTTTCTTCTTTGTCCGAAAGCTACACGGTCTACTCGGTTCACGGCGACGTATGGGAACAGACCGACCGCGGCAAAGTGGCCATTTCCGCCAGGGCCTCACATCTGACCGACGATTCGCGCATAGTGATTGGCAACGGTGGTTCGCTGACGCTCTATCTCGGAAGTAACCGCCGCATGGTCACATTGACCGAAAAAGGCATCCAACGTCTGTCGACGCTCGTGCACCGCGCCGATCCATCGCGAAAGTCAACGGCAAAATGGGTCGCGTCACTGATGAATTCGTTGGTAAGATCCGATACTCCCGAGCAGACTCATCGGCGCGTTCTGCAGTCGCAAGGCGGCTCACACCGCGGCGACGACGATGACAAGGCACTCGCCAACGCATTCGCCCTCTATCTCTCAAAAGAGGCGCCCAATGCCGACAACAAGGTGTCATACGATATTGCCGACCGGGACGACGGCACGTCGTATGTCAGTATCACCAACGACACTGCCGGCTATCTGTTTGTCAACGCTGTGATCATCTTTGACGATGGACGCGAACTGCTGCTGCCTGTAGACACCAATCCCGACAACAACTGCTGCGCGCATCTTTGCATCCCGCCTTTATCAACAGTGAGCCTTAGCGAACTCGTTTTCTTCCGCGATCAGCTTGAGGGCGGGCGACTTATATTTGTCGCATCGCCCTTAGAGGTCAACTTCACGGTTCTATGTGACGAGACCGTGGTCTACAATCCGTCAGAACCGACGGCCGACATCCGCATCGCCGAATAGTCTCACTTCGCCACACCGAGGCGGCGATAGAGATAGTCGATGACGAAGTCGGCGCACTCCTCGAGCGGCAGCAGCGAGGAGTCGAGCGTCAGGTCGTAGGTCGATGCCGCGCCCCAGCGCTTGTCGGTATAGAAATTGTAGAATGCTGCGCGCACTTTATTGGTCCGTTCGGCGAGGCTGCGGGCCTCGTCGGCTGTCAGAGTGTCGGCTCTTTCGAGTATACGTCTGACGCAGTCATCCATGCGGGCATGGACAAAAATATTGACCACATTGTCGATGTCGCGCAGCACATAGTCAGCCGACCGTCCGACTATCACACACGGGCCATCGGATGCTATCTCATGGATAAAATCACACTGGGCCTGATATATACTGTCGGAAGATATCGACGACGAGCCAGAATAGAACGGCATCGTGCTGTAGCCGTGGTTGAACGAGAACAACCCCGAGATGAAGCGGGGGACACGCTCGTCGTTGCGCTCGAAATACTCGGGACTCATGCCGGCCTTTTCGGCCGCTTTGACGAGCAGCTCCTTGTCGTAAAAAGCGATGCCGAGCCTGTCGGCTATCATACGGCCGAGAGCGCGGCCGCCACTGCCGAAGGAGCGCCCTACGGTGATCACATATTTCTCGGGCAATGTCTTATCTTGAGCTTTCATACATTATATCGTTCTTTATGGCAGACAAAAATAGTCAATTATTTCGACAATCAGAGCTTTCGAGCTTTAAAACCTTATATCCGAAAAAACCGTCGCTGACCCGGAATTGTTTTTTGACTCCCGTACGGGCCTTGACGTATGTCGACGCATTTACGCTCATGTTGCGGGTCGAACCGTCGGGAAACTCAAGCCGGAGATAATACACATTATATTTGCCTGCCGGAATCGAACGTCCGCGCCCCGACCGGCGGTAACGCGTGCGTTCTTCACTGTACTTTGCCGTCACAGTGGCATCGACCGTCACAGTGCTGCTGTCGTCAGCCATAAAGTAATTGATTGTAAGTATAGCGCCATAGCTCAGCGCACTCATAATCACCACCGGGCACAGCACACCTGCCAGACGGCCCGAATAGCGGAGAAAGTTTCTGAAAACCCTACGCAGCATTATGCCCGAAGCCACACCGATCCCGACAGCCCATAGAACCGGCTCCCACCAAACGATAAAAGTGCTCCACGCACAGCCACATCCCGACATAAACACCAGCAGAGCCAGCAATCCCGCAAGAACCCTGCGCATTATCACAGATCTTTTAACTTTATTGTCTTCCACTCGGCAAAGATAGTATTTTTTTCACGTAGGATAAGAGATTATTCGTATCTTTGTGATGATTTATACACTCAGGTAAACCATACATAATTATTTATACTGATCATGAAATTCAACTTACTTAAAATCGCAACCGTTTTTTGTCTTTCATTTTTCTTGACATCACCTGCAGAGGCTCAGTTCAACATTAAAAAGGCCGCAGGCAGCCTCGGCAAGGTAGCCAAAGCCGCCACCCTGTCCGACGAGGACATGGTGCAATATGTCAAAGAATACATCGACTGGATGGACAGCCACAACCCTGTGCTTCCGGCTGAAGACCCCTACGTTCAACGCCTCGCCAAACTGACCGAAGGTCTTACCGACGTCGAAGGCCTTCCGCTTAACTTCAAAGTATATAATGTCGTCGACGTAAACGCATTTGCATGTGCCGACGGCAGCATCCGCGTGTTTGCGGCGCTGATGGACATCATGAGCGACGACGAGCTGCTCGGCGTGATCGGGCATGAGGTCGGACATGTGGCTCACAAAGACTCTAAGAAAGCATTCCGCACCGCCCTGCTGACATCGGCTCTGAAAGACGGCATCGCATCAACCGGCGGTAAAGCCGCAGCCCTCACGGATTCGCAGCTCGGCAGCCTCAGCGAAGCACTCGTCACAGCCAAGCACTCTCAGAAACAGGAACGCGAAGCCGATGACTACGGCTACGAATTTCTGAAATCCCACGGCAAAAACCCCAGAGCCATGGCGATGTCGTTCCGCAAGCTGAAACAGCTCCAGGACGAAGCCGGACAAACAAAGACAAGCAAGATCAACCAGCTCTTCTCTTCTCATCCCGACCTGGAGTCTCGCATAGAACGCATGGACAAGCGCGCCGACGACGAATGTCTCGAATAACCCATACCCATTCATCACAACCATTACATCCAATGGAAAAGCTGATATACGGTCTGCTGGTCCTTGTAGCGGCTGCCTGCACATCGCCGCAGAAGCCAGCAGAAATGAATGTAGCCACCTACAACCTTCGTCTTTCCAACCTCGGAGATTCGCTTCAGGGAGACGGATGGGGACAGCGCGCTCCCTATGTCGCCAAGCTGATCCAATATCACGAATTTGACATTTTCGGCACTCAGGAAGGCAAACACCACCAACTCGAAGACCTCAAGGCGATGATGCCCGAATATGAATATATCGGAGTGGGTCGAGACGACGGCGCACAAGGAGGCGAATATGCAGCGATTTTCTACAAGCCCGAACGCTTCGAACTGCTCGACAGCGGCAACTTCTGGCTGTCGGAAGACACCACGCAGCCAAACAAAGGCTGGGACGCCGAGTGTATCCGAGTGTGCACGTGGGGCAAGTTCCTCGACAAGCTGTCAGGCAACACATTTGTCCACTTCAATCTCCATATGGATCATATCGGCGTCGTGGCTCGCGCCGAAAGCGCCAAGCTGATCCTCGAGAAGATCAAGGCATTCCCCGAGAAGTTGCCGGTGATGCTGTCGGGCGACTTCAATGTCGACCAGCTCAACGAATCATATCTGCTGCTTCAGAACTCGGGAATACTGTCGGACGCATACACCACGGCCGATATGGTCTACGCCAACAACGGAACGTTCAATGCATTTCAACCCGATGCCATGACCGAGGAACGCATCGACCACATATTCCTCTCGCCCGAGTTCAAAGTGAAAAAATACGGCATTCTGACCGACACCTACCGGTCACCGGCCGATGAGACCGACACGGTCGACACATCCAACTTCCCCAAAGAGCTCGGATTGATGAAATATACAGCCCGCACTCCGTCAGACCACTTTCCCGTGGCCATCAGAGTGGAGCTTGACAACACAGCGGAATAACCGGCATGAACCGCTTCCCTGCCGAACCGGCCGCCACAATGCTGTGGTTTGATCTTGACGACACACTCTGGGACATGAGCGGCAACTCTGCCATCTGCCTGCGGGAGATCTACGACAGCGCACATCTCGACTGTCTGTTTGCCACGCCCGAGGAATGGGACCGCGTCTACCACGGAATCAATCTGACACTGTGGGAACAATACGGCAATGGCGAGATCACGCGTGACTATCTGCGATCTGAGCGCTTCGCCCGTCCGCTTCGTCTGGCCGGCATGGCCGAGGATGAGGCCGCCGGGCTCTCAGCTCAACTTGATCCGCTCTATCTCGGCCTGCTCGGCCGCAAGACGTCGCTGATCGTAGGAGCCCGGGAGACACTCGACTATCTCAGCGCGAGGGGCTACCGGATGGGCATAGTCAGCAACGGCTTCCACGAGGTGCAGTACAACAAGATGAGGTCATCGGAGATCGACGGCTATTTCGACATTGTCGTGCTCAGCGACGACGCCGGCTACAACAAGCCCGATCCCCGGTTCTTCGACTATGCACTCGAAAAAGCCGGCTCACGCGGCAAGCGCAACATAGTGATCGGCGACAACCCAACAGCCGACATCGAGGGCGCGCTGAACGCCGGTCTCGAAGCCGTCATGTATCGCCGCAGACACGACACGGGGGTCTATCCCGGAGTCACAAATATCGACCGGCTCACAGATCTGAAAACGATATTCTGACGCTCCACGAAGGGCAAAATCGCGTGTAAAAACAAAAATATCACCACAAAAGCGCAAAAAATTGCTTGTGTTTCAAAAAAAAACACGATATTTGCACTTGCAAAATTCACGAGAGCCAATTTTGTGCAGTAATGAATTGCAGATCAACGACATTTCTTATAAATCCCAAAAAAATAAATACAGCTATGACAAAAGCCGACATTGTAAACGAAATTGCCAAGACAACCGGCATCGAAAAAGCCGCAGTTCTTGAAACTATCGAGAAGTTCATGGAAGTTGTTAAAGATTCACTCGCTCACGGTGAAAACGTTTATCTCCGTGGTTTCGGCAGCTTCATTGTAAAGACTCGTTCAGAGAAAACAGCCCGCAACATCTCAAAGAACACAACAATCATCATCCCTGCCCACAAGATCCCCGCGTTCAAGCCCGCCAAGGTCTTCATGGAAGATGTAAAATAAATAAACTCCTATTAACCCCTTAATTTAGCGTAAAATGCCAAGCGGAAAGAAAAGAAAAGGCCACAAGATGGCTACCCACAAACGCAAAAAACGTCTGAGAAAAAACCGTCATAAGAAGAAATAATCTTCAGTGTGGTTTAAAAATTGTCCGAAAGACTGTATTTAAGTCCGGACAATCTATAAGACGCCAACGCTATACGAAGAACAAACTTGACACGGGGACTCCTGACGAGGGATAGAAATCCCGCTCAAGATTTGTTCTTTGTGTATTTTTACCCCATCATCCACACCCGCATCCAACAATGAAAAGCGAACTCATCGTAGACGTAAAGCCAAGCGAAGTATCCTTCGCCCTGCTTGAGGATTCGCGCCTCGTGTCTCTGCAGAAAGAAGCGCGCAATATCTCGTATGCGGTCGGCGATATATATCTGGCAAAAGTCAAAAAACTTATGCCCGGTCTTAACGCCGCCTTTGTCAACGTGGGTTACGAAAAAGATGCATTCCTCCACTACCTTGACCTCGGCTCGCACTTCGCATCTTATGCGGCCTTCGTCAAGCAACTGCTCTCAGACAAACAGAAGATGCCTTCGCTGTCAAAGCAGAAACTGCTCCCTGACATCGATAAACACGGCTCGATAGCCGACCTGCTTCAAAGCGGACAGGAACTCCTCGTGCAGATAGTCAAAGAACCGATATCATCGAAAGGCCCGCGGCTGACGACTGAGATCACATTCACAGGACGTTACCTCGTGCTGATACCGTTCAGCGACAAGATCTCGATATCACAGAAGATCAAGACCACAGAGGAAAAACTCCGTCTGCGCCAGCTCATCGAAAGCATTAAGCCGAAGAATTTTGGTGTAATCGTCCGCACATCAGCCGAAGGCAAACGCGTGGCCGATCTCAACAACGAGCTCAAGACTCTCCTGAAATGCTGGGAAGACGCTCTGGCCAAGGCTCAGAAATCGACAGCGCCGACGCTTATCTTCGAGGAAGAAAGCCGCATAGTCGGCATGCTGCGCGACATCTTCAGCCCGACATTTGAGAACATCACCGTCAATGATCCCGACATCTACTCGCAGATCAGCAAATATGTCGCCCTCATCGCCCCCGAACGCAAAGAGACTGTCAAACTATATGACCGCGACGAGCCGATCTTCGATCATTTCGCCATCACACGGCAGATCAAATCATCGTTTGGCAAAACCGTGTCGTTCAAATCAGGCGCCTATCTGATCATAGAGAGCACCGAAGCCCTGCACGTCATCGACGTCAACTCCGGCAACCGCGCCAAGGCGACCAACGATCAGGAAAGCAATGCACTCGAGGTCAACCTCAGAGCTGCCGACGAAATAGCCCGGCAGCTAAGGCTGCGCGACATGGGCGGCATCATAGTGATCGACTACATCGACATGAACAAGAGCGAACACCGCCAGCAACTCTACGACCACATGCGCGAGATCATGGCCAATGACCGCGCTCGCCACAACATCCTGCCGCTAAGCAAGTTCGGGCTCATGCAGATAACCCGTCAGCGTGTGCGCCCGGCGCTCGACATCACAACGACCGAACGCTGCCCGTCATGCTACGGCAAAGGCGAGGTGCAGCCGTCGCTGCTGTTCACAGACACACTTCACGAAAAACTCGACTATATAATCAGTGTGCTCGGCCTGCGCAACTTCGTGATGTATGTCCACCCGTTTGTCGACGCATACATCAAGAAAGGCATATTCACCTCGCTCTACGGCAAATGGCGCCGCCAGTTCGGACGCTGCTTCAAGATAATGCCAGATCAGTCGCTCGCCTATCTCGAATACAAAGTGTTTGACGAAAACCGCACTGAGCTCTGCCTGCAAGAGGAAAAAGACAGCGGATCATCTTCGACAGCAAAGAAGAAAAACAAAGCCAAAAATCGCGGCAACGACGAGGAAAGCGACGAAAAGCCGACCGCCGCAAAACCTGACTCCACGAAGTCAGACGAGGTCAAAGCGAAACAGAAAGCCCGCAAGAACACTGCCGAAAAGCCCGTCAGGGACGTAACGCCAGAAAAACCGGCGCGAGACGATAATGACGACAGCAAAGCCGGCAGCGACCGGGAGACCAAAAAGAAACGTCAGCCCAAGGCGCGCAAAGCGCGCAGGCCCGACTCGGCCATAGCAGAGACCGCCGTGCCGGAACCGGACAAAGCTGACGCAGCCCGGACCAGGATCGAACCTGAGAAAGTAATGCTCGCGCTACCCCCGGCCGAAGATACTTCTGCCCCGGCGACAAACGCTCAACCTACAACAGAGGAATAATTCTTATCAGACCCACATTCAACCCTTCAATAACGACAGCGTCCCGGCCTGGAAAGCCGGGACGCTGTCGTATTTATGGTAAAATGGGACACAGAATAAGCAAATAAAGCGCATTGATTGTTTTGATAATTAAAAATATGATATTTTTGCACTCCTACGTTTCAACTACAATCACATGAATAGACAACTACTACTCAATACAAATACTACAGGTCAGATAATTGCATTGATATGGCTGCTATTTGCAGGTCAGGCGTCAGCTCAGCATACGGAGGCCATAAAGTATGGAGACTTCAGTAACTGGGTGACACGTAACATCAAAGAGTCGCACATTATCGGTGGCAAGACAAAACAGGTCTACGAGATAGCTCCGTCCCGGGTTATTGATGGTGACGAGCCTTATGTCAACGAAGGCGGCTCGCCATGGGCGACGTCAAATGTGATGGCGAAAGTGTGCGGAATCACCAAGACGAGCAATGCCGTTTTTCCCGAAGAGAGATCGGCCGGCAACCGCTGCGCTAAACTGACCACACGTCTCGAGAGCTGCAAGGCAATCGGCATAATCAACATCGACGTGGTTGTGGCCGGCACAATGTTTCTCGGCCGCATGTTCGAGCCGATCAAGTCGACAAGCGATCCCTACTCCAAAATGGAAATGGGCGTACCCTTCACCAAGCGCCCCAAGGCGTTGGTCTACGATTACAGACTACATATTCCCGCCGGTGGCACACGCCTTTATTCGTCTGGGTTCGGCAGCAAGAAGACCTTGCCGGGAAGCGACAAGGCTGAAGTGTTCATCTACCTGCAGCGCCGCTGGGAAGACGCTGACGGCAATCTCTATGCCAAGCGCGTCGGCACCGGACGCGAACTGCTGTCGACCAACACCTCCACATGGGTCAACGGCCACAATCTTTCAGTGAATTACGGCGACATCTCACATGAAAGTTATTTCAAGACCTATATGGGGCTGATCCCCGAAGAAAAAAGCTACTGCGCACGGAATTCGAAGGGCAAGATCGTACCGGTCCATGAAGTAGGCTGGGACTCTCCCGATGCAACTCCGACACACATCCTGGTTATGTTCTCGGCCGGCAGCGGCGAACCCTATGTCGGAACCGTCGGCACCGAATTTCTCATCGACAACGTCGCACTGGCATATTGAATAAGACCTCTCGGAATAATGAGGCCGATTAAGGTCTATAAAAAAGGGCGCACGGTCCGTGCGTCCTCACTTAACAATCCTATTATCTTGTATTTAAAACTAATAAGTCATAATAGGATCGAGTTCCTTGGCCTGGTCGATCATGCGCTGCACCTCAGACACGGCGGGGACGCGGTTGCAGAGATTTTTCACGTCGTTGATCTCGACAAGTTTTGCATGCAGATTGGCGGCAACACGATGTCGCAACTCATTGACGGTGTCAACACCGGCGGCCTCGAGCAATTCGGCGAACTGGCCTGCTACGCCTTTGATGCGGAACAGGTCGGCATGGTTGGCCCACTTAAGAATAAGTTTGACTGCGATACCGCTTTCCCGAGCAAGAGTCTCGCGGCCTTTGGGAGTAGCCGCACGCTCAAGCAATTGTTCGGTAGTTACGACGCCAGGCTCTTCAAACTTCCGGGCACACTTATCACAGATACCTTCGATTTGGTCAATTTTGTAAGCCATAATATACAAATTTAGTGTCAGTTACTGAATAACGCACAAATCCGTATATTTGTTCCGGCAGCTCAGAGAACGGCGGCAACCTCCTTGAAGGCATAGGTGCGCCGACAGCCGTCGCGGCCGGTGAGAGTCAGCATTCCCGTCACGGCGACATCGTCAACGGCAGCTTCGAAGATTTCTCCCGAAGCCGCGTCGAGCCAGCGGTGGAAATCAGTTCCTCGCCACAGCCTGGCCCTGTATTCGCCGACAAGTCGGCAGGGATCGGGTGACGCTTCGTAGGCGGCAAGCCGAGAGAGCAGGCGGTCGCAGACATCCACAAGTAGACAACCGAGGTCAAAAGTGTGGCCGGTGAGGTTGACCAACGACACCGGATTGGGGGCATCGCTGATAAAGCGTCGCTGATTGACATTGATGCCTATGCCGACAATGGAACGGGCGATATGCCGGCCTTCGAGACTATTTTCGATCAGTATGCCGCAGATCTTTTTGTCGCCGCAGTAAATATCGTTGGGCCACTTGACCTTGAACTCCATTGCCGAGGCTTCGGCGAGGGAGTCGCAGACGGAGAGCGCCACGACCATCGACAGTTCGAACTGGGCGGCAGCAGCAATGACCGACGGTCGCAGAAGCATGGAAAAGGTCAGATTGGCATCGGGTTCCGACTCCCATGAGTTGCCGCGCTGACCGCGTCCGGCCGTCTGACGTCGGACGGCCACAACAGCACCATGGGGCAGCGCGGACACGTCCCGGGCCAAGAGAGAATTGGTCGACCGGGCGGAATCGACCCACCGTATATCAGCCCCCACGATCAGTCATTGATGATGATATCGCGTGAATTGTCGTCGTTCACGCGGATGTCGACACGCACGGTGTCGTCGGGCAGGATGTCCTCGATGCGCTCGGGCCACTCGAGGAAGCAGAGGGCGCCGGAGTCGAAGTAGTCTTCGACTCCGATTTCAAGAACCTCGTCAATATCATCAAGACGGTATAGGTCGAAATGATAGATCAGCTCGGCAGTAGTGTCGGAGCGATACTCGTTGATTATGGCAAATGAGGGCGAGTTGGTGACATCATCCTCGACTCCGAGACGCCGGCAGAGAGCATTGATAAATGTTGTCTTACCGGCGCCCATGTCGCCATAGAATGCATATACGGTCTCGTCGCCCATAGCGGCGACAAACTTTTCGGCGGCTTCGGGAAGCCGGTCGAGAGAATCGACGTGGATAGTTGTCATAAATGTCCTTTTTTATTTAGCCGACAGTGTGATCAGCGGCACAAGCATCTCTTCGAGCGAGATGCCGCCGTGCTGGAATGTGTCGGTATAGTACTGAACGTAATAGTTATAATTATTGGGATAAGCGAAGAAATCGCGGTTTGTTGCAAATATATAGGTTGTCGACACGTTGGGAGACGGGAGACCGAAACGCGCGGGATTTTTTATCTCATAGACCTGCCTGGGGTTGTAATTGAGATTCTTTCCGAGCTTATAACGGAGATTGGTATTGACATTTCGGTCTCCGACGACTTTGACAGGATTGTCGACGCGGACAGTGCCATGATCGGTGGTGAGGATGATCTTGTAGCCTTTTGCCGCGACGGTCTTGAAGAACTCATAAGCCGAGGAGTGGCGAAACCATGACTCGGTAAGCGAACGGTATGCAGCATTGGAAGCGGCAAGCTCGCGGATCATCCTTGACTCGGTGCGGGCGTGCGACAGCATGTCGATGAAGTTGAACACAACGACGTTGAGATCGTTTTGTTCGAGGCGTGCGAAGTCGCGTATCAGACGCTCGCCCGAGGCTGTGTCGTTGATCTTGCTATATGAGAAACGGCACTGCCTGCGGTAGCGCTCAAACTGTGTCGCAATCAGCGGCGACTCGTTGAGGTTCTTACCCTCTTCAGAGTCCTCGTCGACCCATAGCTCGGGAAACATCTTTGCGATACCCAGGGGCATGAGTCCCGAAAAAATGGCGTTGCGGGCATACTGCGTCGCGGTCGGAAGGATCGACGTGTAAAGGTCTTCCTCAATGTTGAAAATATCGGTGAGGAGCGGTTTGATCGTGCGCCACTGGTCGAGGCGGAAATTGTCTATCAGCACGAAAAAAACTTTCTCGCCGCTGTCAAGCAGCGGGAACACACGTCGCGAGAATATCTTGTCACTCATCAGCGGGACGCTGTCGGAGTCATCGGACGTGACCCACCGTTCATAATTGCGGCGGACAAACTTGTTGAATTCCGAATTGGCCTCGACTTTCTGCATTTCGAGCAGTTCGTCCATATTGGTATCGGTTGAGGCAAGCTCGAGCTCGCGATAGACGAGTTTGTCATAGAGGGCATACCAGTCTTCAATTGTCGCGGCCGAGTTGATTTGAGCCGAAATATTGCCGAAGTCCCGGCGATAGTCCTGGGTAGTCCGGTCGGCCACGAGGCGGTCGCTGTGTAGTATCTTCTTAATGGCAAGTAAAATCTGATTGGGGTTGACGGGCTTTATCAGATAATCTGCGATCTTGCTCCCGACAGCCTGGTCCATGATGTTTTCCTCCTCGCTTTTGGTGATCATTATCACGGGGAGATGAGGCTGGCGCTGCTTGATCAGAGCAAGAGTCTCGAGGCCGGTGAATCCGGGCATATTCTCGTCAAGGATAACGAGATCGAAGTGCTCACTGTCAGTGAGGGCGAGAGCATCGCTGCCGTTGTTGGCAGTGACAAGTTCATAGCCCTTGTTGCGCAGGAACATCAGGTGGGGCTTCAACAGGTCGATCTCATCGTCGGCCCAAAGTATTCGATATCGTGCAGTCATAAATGCTGAGTTATTATCATTCGTCAAAGAGAGGATCGTCGCCTTCGCTGCCGGGGTCATAGGCCGGACCCGGAGCTGCGGGAGCCGGCATGGCGGGTCCAGAGGGCTTGGGCTGCTTGCCTGGCCGGTCAGAACTGTCGGGCTTTTCTGACTGTTCGTGCTTTGCCGGGAGTTCCGGAGATTCGGCGGCCCGGTCGGCTTCGTCAAGGGTCTCGATTTCCTCGGGCTGAAGTATGCCTTCCTGGGCGTCGACATAGTTCTGCTCCTCAAGATAACGGAAATAGTCGTCAAACGTTCTGCCCTCATTCATCATTTTTTCGAAGTTAGCCACGCTTATGGCCACAGGGCGCACGCCGGGCGGTAACCGGAAGTCGGGCGACGAGGCCATGACCTGACGGTAGTGGTTGAGTTCCCCGAGATTTGCAAATCCGCGGATGACAACCATGCCGAGGCGTCCGAAGTTCATCTGTTCGAGATCAAAATCTTTGACAACAAAAGATTTGAAGTTATGCCTGGCGATTTCGAAAAGCAATTCGTTGGTTGGCACCTCGGCGGCATCGAATACCATCACAAGCATCTGTGAGTTATCGGGATTGAGGTCAAACTCGACCGGCGTGTCGACCGAAGTGCTGTCGTTGCCGAGTTTCAGATCCCATATCATGCCGCGGATATTGCCGTTTTCAGGCGCCTGCAGCTTGCGGCCCGCCCGGATGCCTTTCATCCATGACGCCACTATGGGAGTGAGATCCGTGTCAGGATAGCGGTCGAGAAGATCTTTTATCACCGCCGCGAACTTCTCGGGCTGACGTTCGGTGACATAAGCCAGAGCGTCGAGGAACATGAACTTAGGCATTATCTTGCTCATGGGGAACTGCTCGGACATGACTTTCAGAGCGTCGTGGACCTCGGCGTTGCGGTTATTGAGATATGCGTCATAAGCCTGATCGTAGAGCGCCTGCTGACGCTGATCCATCTTGCGGAGATTGTCGATATAGTCCGGATCGCGCATCGCAACGCCATATCTGGAGTCAGGGAAATCCGTAATAATTAGCTGACGGTAGCGCTCTGCATGTGCCGCGTCACCCGCCCTCATATACATCAGATATAGATTGTAATAGACGTCCAGACGATAGACATTGTCGGGATAGTCGGTCAAGAGGCGATCGAACTCCCGCTCTGAAGCGCTGAAATCCTCGAGCTTGTCCTTGAGTATGACACCCATGTTGTAGAGACCCTCCTGAATGATGTCGTCAGCTGTGGCGCGCTCGGCGTCATCCTTGGGGATCTGGGCGAGATAGTACTCGGGATAGTGGGGATCGTCGGTCTTGGCAGACTCGGCATCACGCGCATCATCGACAATCTCAGACGACTCACCGCCTTCTGCATCTGCTTCTGCATCTGCATAGTCATCGCCGGTGTCGAGATTGAAAGTAGCCTTGTTGCGCCGGCGCCAGTCGTCCTCGAGTTTTCGCGAACCCCAACGGCGCTGGAATTCAGCCCGTCCGGAGTTGCGGGTAGCGGTGTTGTAAAAGTACCACGAATTGTCGGAATTGATATTGAACGAGTTTGGAGCCTGGGCATTGGATGTCAGTGCGCTGCCTTCGGCCGCCCGTGCGGCAAGATATTCCTCGCGCGCCGCGGCCTCGGCCTCTTCTTTCTCCTTTTTCTTCAGACGCTCTATTATTTTATTGACCACTTCGAGCTGCTGCTCGGGGGTCATGCGGCTGAGCCGCAGGAGCGAGTCCTGAAGGGTGACATTCTGAGAGTAAAGCGCCAGTTCGTCAAGCACGTCGCTGCGAAGCACGAGCGAATCATAGCCGGGGAAAGTCTTGGGCAACTGAGGCACAGCCTCGGCATAGCACGGCTGCGCGAGTCCATACTCCCCGCGGTCATAATACAGCCCTCCCAGACGCACCTGAGTTATGGCCTTGTCGATGCCTGAGCGGCTGCTCTTTTCGGCGGCCTTGCGGTAGTTGTCTATGGCCTCGAGGGTGTCGCCGCGCGACAGATAGAGATTGCCGATGGCATAATAGATCTGGTCGAGATATTCCTTGTTACGGTCGTAGCGCGTCATGCGTACGAGCGCTTTCACCTCGGGGGTGATGTCGGCTCCGTCGTAAACCTCGCTCTGTTTTATACGGGCGTTGAATTTCGTGCGGTAGCTTGTCGAAGCGCCGCTACCGGCCTTTTTATAAGCCTCATAGGCGTCGCGCTTGCGGCCGAGACGCGTGTAGATCTGGCCGAGAAGAAAATACAGGCGTGTCCGCTGGGGACCGTCCTCGGCCTTTATCGCGCCGAGCAGGTATGGTATCGCGCCTTCGTAGTCTTCGCTTTTCAGCCGCCAGTCGGCCATAGTGAAGTCATATAGGCCCTTTAACGATTTGTTGACAAGAGAGTCGGGCTTTATGCGCGTCAATATCATCTCGGCTTCGAAAAGCCACCCGAGCGAGACATAGCTGCGGGCCTGCCAGAGACGGGCTTCGGTGACTGTGTTGGGCAACCAGGTGAAATGACGGCTGATATAGAAAAATGTAGAGGCGGCGCCGAGAAAATCACCGTTGAAATACTGGCTGCGCCCCATCAGCATCCACGCATTGTGAAGGAAGGGATTATACTCGTCGCGCTTCATCCATGCCTTGTAGGCCTCGTCGCGGCTTTTACCGGGCTTTTTTGCCGGGCGCTGCTTGATCGAGCGCAGCTGGATGGCTTTCTGGGCCTTTTCTATCGAGCGTGTGAAATCGCCCATCGGCTGAGGCGCTGTCTCGTCGCCTTTGGCCTCGACCGGATGCATGAATAGCAAGCGCGACGAATAGTCGTCCTCATATTTGTCTTCCATGTCGTCGAGGGTTTCTTTGAAATGGGTGTCGCCGTTGTAATAGACATTGTAGCGGGTAATGAAGGCAGTATACTGCCTTCTTGCCGCAGTATTCTTCTTGCCGCCGCACGACTGAAGCGTCATTGCGGCCAAAACGGCGACAATGACAAAAACGATCATATCAGGAAGCAACCGGCGACGCATCATCATTGGTCATGCACTGCCGGTGAGACATTTTTAGGCGCGTCGGGATAGACGATGCGCGAATGATAGATCGTCTTGAGGCGCTTGATAAAAGCCTCCTTGATGACAGGGACATCTCTGAACTCGAGGGGCGATTCGTTAAACATGCCTTCAGATATCTGATTGTCGATGATCTTGTTGACAAGAGCGCTGATCGAGCGCGGAGTGTGTTCCTGGAGCGAACGGCTCGCGGCCTCGACAGCATCGGCCATCATCAACACGGCGGTCTCGCGCGACCGCGGGTTAGGTCCTGGATAAGCGAAGGGGGCGGGATCCACGACTTCGTCGGGATGCAGTTTGCAATATGTGTAATAAAAGTACTTTGCCTTACCGCGGCCGTGATGCTCACGGATAAAGTCCTTTATTACAGCAGGAAGACCGGCTTTGTCGGCCCTACGAAGGCCGTCGGAGACATGGTTGATCACGATGCGGGCGCTCTGCTCGGGCTGAAGGGAGTCGTGAGGATTGACGCCATGCTGATTCTCGGTGAAGAACGCGGGGTTGCTCAGCTTGCCTACGTCGTGATACAAGGCTCCGGCCCTGACGAGCTGCTCGTTGGCGCCTATGCGCTTGGCGGCGTCGGCGGCGAGGTTGCTGACCGACAGCGAATGCTGGAATGTGCCGGGACACTCGTCGTTGAGCTGGCGTAGAAGCGGATTGTTGGTATCGGCAAGTTCGACGAGTGTTACTTCGGAAATGAATCCGAACAAGCGTTCGACGCCCGACATCAGCACATAGGCCATCGAACTGAGAGCCGCATTGACAATCAGATACACAACCATTCTCCATGCGAAGCCCTCGAGAGTGCCGTTCATCAGAAGTTCAAGGGCTACATAAGCGATCAGATAGGTGGCGGCGACAAAACCGGCAGTGCGCAGCAGTTCGGAGCGCTGGTTGAGCTTGCGCAATGTATAGACAGCGACGGACGCCGCTGAGAACTGCAGGAATATGAATTCGAGGGGAAACGAAGTGATGGCGGCGCATATCAGCGTCAGTACAGACGAGACCATAAGAGCCGTGCGGCCGTCGAAGAACACCAGCACCAGCACCGGGACTATGGTCAGAGGGGCTATATATATGCCCGAGCCGACAAAAGTGTTGAGCGCCAAAGCGACGAGGAAGAAGACCGTGATCAGCAGCATGATGAAGCTGAACGCCCGCACTTCGTTGTAAATACGGCGGTTGTAGAACATCAGATAGCCGTAGAGCACGATGATCAGCATGACCACGTAGAGAAACTGACCGAATAGCATGAGCCAGTCGCTCTTGCCGGCTTTGGTTATGCTCGCCTCGATCATGCGTTCATAGGTGCGCAGGTTGGTGAAATCCTGCGGGCTGATGATAGTGCCTTTGTCGATGATCGTCTGTCCCTGCTGAATGACACCTCTGTCGGCGGTCAGAGTGAGATAGTCGTAGTCGTAGTGGCGGCGGCTCTCGGCATCGTTGTAGATTATATTGGGACGCAATATGTTCTGCAGATTGGCGGAACTGAAATACTGATGCAGCCCGGGATCGGTGATCGTTGAGTCGAGTCGCAGATAGATGTCGCGCGCCGAGGTGAAATGAGATGTCGACATCTCACTGAGGACGTTTTTGTCGAGTATCCTCACTTTCGGGAGCCGGCCGTCGGTTATATTCTCCCGTGTCTGTCCGTCGACGACGCCCGACGAATAGATCTTGCGCAGGCGCGCTGCAAGTTCATTGCGATAGTTTGTGCCGGGAACCGGCGGCAACTCGGCGATCACAGAGTCGATCATGAGCTGGTTGATCTCGTAGACGGGAACGAAATGAGCCTCGAGTGAATCACGAGCGGCAAGGATGGTGGTCGAGTCGGCATGGATTGGAATATCAAACGGAGCTATCAGTTTGGCATAATTCCACGGACGGTTCTGCTCATAATTATAATGGTTTGACTCGGGATGCGGGTAGAAGTAGGTTATCATGATGGCGGCAGCCACGCACGTCAACAGTCTGACGACCACTGCCTTCTTGCTTAACTTCTTTAATATCTGTTTGTGCATCTGGCTGATTTGTTGTAATGGTTAATGAATTCTGGCCGCCTGCTGGACACCGTCGATCGTGCGCACTTTCTCACAGAGGGCACTCACGACCTCGGCATCGCCGACTCTTACCCACAGATCACATTCGAATACTTCGTCGTGGGCCTCGATATTGAGTTTGCGTATGTCGATGGCGAGATGGGTCGATATCATCTGGATGAGTTCCTGAAGAATACCATGGCGGTCGATGCCCTCGACATGAACGTGGGCAAGCGACTTTCCTGAGACACGCTCCCAGTGAGTGGCGACGATGCGAGATCCGAAGCCGGCCTTGAGGACCTGGGCGCGCGGACAGGTGAGTGCATGGACGACAACTTCGCCGTTGTCGTCGATGAAACCCATGACTTCGTCGCCCGGGATGGGGCAGCAACACTCGGCGATCTTGAAATTGGAGCCGTTCTCGTCGTAGCGCAGTTCGTAGGTCTCTTTGGTGTTGATCTCCGGTTTCTTATCGTCGGCCACAGCTTCGGGCAGAGCCTTGGGCGAGGTCTTGCGGTTGAATTTAAGCAGCTTTGAGAACAATCCGCCGGACGATTGGGTGGCGACCTGCTTCTTGAGGCTCTTGACGAGGAAATCGCCGAGGACTATCTCCTGCTCGCCGATCTGATAGCAGAGCTCCTCGCGGTTGGGGACGTGGAACGTTCCGAGCATCTTACTGATCACGGCATTGTTGTCGGGCAGCCCGTGGACCTCAAGCCATTCAGCCAGGATGTTGCGACCTTCGTTCACGGCAGGCTGACGACTGCGCCTTAGCGCCTGACGGAGCCGGGTCTTCGCTTTTGCTGTCGCAAGGAAAGATTCCCACTCGGGCTGGGGGTTCTGGGACTTGGATGTCAGCACCTCGACCTGATCGCCGCTACTGAGCTTGTGACTGAGCGGGACGAGCTTATGGTTGACCTTGCCGGCGATGCAATGGATGCCGAGCTGACTGTGGAGTGCGAAGGCCACATCGAGAACCGTGGCTCCCGAGGGCAGAGTGAGCAATTCGCCTTTAGGCGTGAAAACAACGATCTCGGAAGCAAAGAGATTGAGTTTCAGCGTATCGAGAAAGTCAATCGCACTTGGCTCGGGATTGTCGAGAATATCTTTGATCGTGCGCAACCAGACATTCAGTTCCGACTCTTCGTCGCCTTCACCTATCTTGTATTTCCAGTGAGCCGCAAAACCTTTCTCGGCGATCTCGTCCATGCGGCGCGAACGGATCTGCACCTCAACCCAGTTGCCGTCAGGCCCCATCACAGTGAGATGAAGAGCCTGGTAGCCGTTGGCCTTTGGCACGGCTATCCAGTCGCGTGTGCGGTCAGGATGAAGTTTGTAAATATCGGTTATCGCTGAGTAGATGGCCCAGCAGATCGATTTTTCCTTTGACTGGTCGTCACACTCGAAGACGATGCGCATCGCGTAGAGATCATAGACTTCCTTGAACGGCACGTGCTTTGTCTCCATCTTGTTCCAGATCGAATAGACGGACTTCAGACGCGCCTTAGCCTCATAGACAAGACCCATGCGGTCAAGTTTTTCTTTGATCGGGGTCGAAAAATCGCTGTAGACAGCCTGGCGTCGCGCCTCGCTCTCCCGGATCTGCTCGGAGATGCGCGCATAGGCCGCAGGGTGTTCATATTTGAAGCTGAGATCCTCGAGTTCGGTCTTGATCTCGAAAAGGCCGAGACGATGGGCAAGCGGAGCATAGATATAAAGTGTCTCTCCGGCAATCTTGTATTGCTTGTTGGGCGCCATCGAGCCAAGTGTGCGCATGTTGTGGAGCCGGTCGGCCATCTTTATGAGCACGACACGTATATCCTCGCTCATTGTCAGCAAAAGTTTACGGAAATTCTCTGCCTGGAGCGACGCCTTGTCACCGAATATACCACCCGAAATCTTGGTAAGGCCTTCGACGAGCTGGGCTATCTTCTTGCCGAAGTGCTGCTCAATGTCCTCGACTGTATATTCAGTATCCTCGACTACGTCGTGGAGCAGAGCCGCGCAGATCGAAGTCGAGCCGAGGCCGATCTCCAGACTGGCGATCTTGGCCACGGCGATCGGGTGAAGTATATAAGGCTCGCCCGAACGCCGGCGTATGCCCTTGTGTGCCTCCTTGGCAAAATGATAGGCACGCTCGATTATCTCGACTTTCTTGCGGTGGTTGCTTTTGAGATAGCCGTCGAGAACTTCGCGGAACGCTTCTTCTATCATTCGATCCTCTTGTTCTGGGGTCATAGCCGGTTTCGATTCCATTTCAGTACAGATTAATGCAATTAACTACAAATTTATAACATCTGACTGAAAGCACCAAAAAAACTTGACATGACGCAGCCAAGCGGCCATGCAGCTGAACTGATCAGGACAATCAGGACGACAGGAAGCCTGAGGACGACAATCGCCATTATGTTCCATCCAATATGGTCTCGCCCTGCAATGCTCAAATAAATTTGGCATTACCCTCGCTTATTCGTACATTTGCCATCACTTATGAACCGCGCCCGACACATAGCCATCGGCCTTATAGTCATAACAGCGGCAGCCATTTTCACGGTTGCCGTGATGCGTATATGTGCGACACGGCGTCCGCACGTGGAGCTTGAACGAGACTTGTTTCCGGTCATGGGCATCGATCTGTCGGCTCATAACGGAGACGTGGAGTTTGACAAGGTCGCTGAGGCGGGAGTAAGTTTCGTGTTTCTGAAAGCATCGGAAGGCACTACGTTCCGCGATCCTAAATTCAAGGAGAACTATGAAGCGGCGCGCAAGGCCGGTATCAGAACAGGAGCCTACCATTTCTTCAGATTTGACGGTGACGGCTACGACCAGGGACGCAATTTCCTCGACGCAGTGGATTCGCTCGATCTCGACCTGCCGCTGGCGATAGATATCGAGGAATGGGGCAATCCCGAGAATTGCTCCACCGACAAAGTGGTCGAATCGATACGCGGCATGATATTCGCCCTCGAAGGATGCCGCCACAAAGTGATACTATACACGAACAAGCGCGGCTACGAGAGATTTGTGCGCGGACGGCTCGACGAGATGCCCGTATGGGTGTGCTCGTTCACAAATCCGCCCATCACGACTGACAACTGGACACTATGGCAACACAGCCATGAAAGTCACATCGACGGGATCAAAGGCAAAGTGGATCTCAACACTTTCAACGGCGACAGCCTTTCGTGGGAAACCTGGCTCGACGCCGTCAACAACGAAAGACCTACGCGTCTGATGCAATAAACCGCAGTCTTACACGTTAAAAAAGATACATCGATCACGAGTAATAATGAACCTGCATAATCTCTTCCGACTCATCATATCATTGATAACAGTCTCGATAGCATTGTCAGCGGCGGCATTTGACCCGTCGCTCTACGCGACTGAATCAGTGCTTTCGTCAGGCCGCTGGGTGAAAATATCCGTCAAAGACAGCGGATTATACCGCATACCTGCGGCCACTCTGCGCCGATGGGGTTTCAACGACGCGTCATCAGTAAGAATCCACGGCTACGGCGGCCGCCGCATAGATGATGCCCTGACCGAGGTGAACTACACCGACGATCTGCCCGTGGTGAGTACGGCAGTATGCAACGACGGGTCAATAATTTTCTATGCCGTCGGGCCTCACACATGGGAAGGCAACGCCGTGATGAACCGTCGTTCAAACCCGTATTCGACCGTGGGCTACTACTATGTGACAGAGTCAGACGCCGAAATTCCGGCTATAGCCACGACAGCCACTCCGGGAGCAAGCAATCCGGCTACAACGTTCACCGAACGTCTTCAGCACGAACAGGATCTGGTATCACCCGGCGAAGGGGGACAGATGCTCGTCGGCGAGGATTTCAGGTTTACACCCACCCGCAAATTCAGATTTGATCTGCCGGATATTGTCGATTCGCTCACATTCCGCACCTCATTTGTCGCCAAGACTATAGGCGCTCCGTCGCGCCTCAATTTCGCAGCCAACGGCAAAGACGTGACATACTCATCGTCTGACATAATATCGTCGTCATCATCCGAAAGCGAAGTATACGGCTCCGAAGGCCGGAGCACCCATACGCTTAAAGGCATCTCCGGCCAGCTCGAACTGACGATCAGCCACAGCGCGTCGACTGTGATCTACGGAGCGTGGCTCAACTATATAGCGGTCAACTATGAACGCGCTATGAAACTGCCTTCGTCGGGAACGCTGGCGTTCAGATCGGGCAACAACACCGCCATGCGTCTTGCCGGTGCCGGCGATCGGACCCGCATATGGGATGTGACCGATCCTCAAAAAATAAAGGAAGTGGATTTCGCGCTCGAAGGCGGTGACGCCCTCTGGACTGCAACAAATTCGGGAACTCGCGAATATGTCGCCTGGACAGAGACGGCCACTCTTCCTTGCCCCACTCTTGTAGGGCAGGTGTCCAACCAAAACCTTCATGGTGACCGGACTGCCGACATGGTGATATTCACTCATCCGGCATGGCGTGCTCAGGCCGAACGCATAGCCGAGCTTCACCGCGGCGCACCCGACAACATGAAGGTGATCGTGGCCGATGCCGAAGAGGTGTATAATGAGTTCAGTTCAGGTTCGGCCGATGTGGCGGGACTGAGAAAATATCTGAAGATGCTGTATGACTGCGGCAAGGGCGGCGACACAGAGTTGCGCTATGTGCTGCTGATGGGACGCATGACATACGACGAGCGCCATCTGACAGAAGGGGTCAGAGCGCTCGGCGCACCTACACTTCCGGCGTGGCAGCAGCGTGACGACCGCCTGTCGCTCAACGCGCAGCAAGGCTTCGCGACCGACGACTTCATCGCCATGCTCGAAGACGGATCAGGACTTCGCCTCGGCGCCGACAAACTCAGTGTGGCTGTCGGCCGTCTGCCGGTGACAAGCGCATCGTCGGCAAAAACCGTCACAGACAAGATTATCGACTACGCCCGCCGCTCTGCACCCGGAGCATGGAAAAACCGCGCCCTCCTGCTTGCCGACGACCTCGACGCCGGCATCCACTACAAGCAGACCGAATGGCTGGCAAAGGGCATCAAACGCACCGACAACAATCCCTATATACTCGAAAAGGTGTATCTCCCGGCCTACAAAAAGTCAAACGGCGTCTATCAGAGTGCGCGCGACAAGATGTTCCGCACGCTCAACGAGGGCGTGACGTGGTGGACCTTCGTAGGCCATGCGACAAATCATTCGTGGACGGGCGACGGCATGTTCACCTACTCCGACATCAACAGCCTCTATATGCGCAAGCTGCCGTTTGTCTATGCGGCGACCTGCAACTTCCTGCGCTGGGATTCCAACACCGAAAGCGGCGGCGAAATAATGATGAACGAGAAAAACGGTGGCGTGATCGGCATGATCAGCGCGACCCGTCCGGTGTATATCACCTATAACGGTTACCTCACCAACGCCATAGGCAAGGAAATCAGCCGCCGCGACAGCGAAGGCCGCCTTCCGACCGCCGGTGAGGCATACAGACGCGCGAAGAACAACATCAGATCGATCGACGACAAGGGCATAGAGGGAAATGTGATCAACAACGACAACCGTCTGCGCTATGTGTTCATGGGCGATCCGGCTCTCAGACTCTCTACGCCCGACAATCTGATATCGATCGAGACCGTCAGCGGCATCGCTGTCGACGGCCCTGACCAGATAATCATACCCGCGCGCGGCATGCCAGTCATCAAAGGCTCTGTGACCGGACCTGACGGAACGATCGCATCCGACTTCAACGGCACACTGCTGCTCGACCTCTATGACGCCGACCGCTCGACAGTGCTCGAAGGCAGCGAATACAAGACGATGTTGCCCTTTGACGAACACGGTGACAAGCTATACTCCGGATCGTGCCGCGTGACCAACGGTCAATTCGAACTTACGGTAGCGATGCCTTCAGACATCACCGACAATTTCCGCGAAGCCACCATCTCGATGTTTGCTTATTCAGACGACGGCATGACGGACGCGTCGGGACTCGACCGAAGCTGTCATGTCTACGGCTACGACGAAGAGGCCGCCGAGGACAACGAGCCGCCGGTTATCGAGCTCCTCGCCATCAATCATCCGTCGTTCAGCGACGGAGACGAGGTCAACCCTGATCCGATGGTGATCGCCACGATCAACGACAACGTAGGCATAAACCTTTCAATGGCCGGCATAGGACGCCAGATGTCGATAATGCTCGACGACAAACGGAGCTACAACGATGTGCCTTTCTATTTTACTCCGGCATCCGACGGTTCGCCCTCGGGCGACATCGCATATCCGCTCAAAGGTCTTACCGAGGGTCATCACACGATACGCCTCAGGGTTTTCGACACCAACGGCAACTCGGCCTCGAAGACAATCGACTGCTTTGTGCGCCAGGGACTGTCGCCAACGATATTCGACGTATATACCGATGCCAACCCAGCGACGACAGAGGCCAACTTCTATCTCGCGCACAATAGGCTTGAAAGCATGCTGACTGTCACGATATCGGTCTACAATCTACTCGGCCACATGCTGTGGTCGCAGACCTCGACAGGCCGGAGCGACATGTATATCTCGTCACCCGTTACATGGGATCTGACTGACGGGACAGGCAGACGTGTACCACGCGGCATATATATCTACAGCGCCACCGTGACAGCCGACGGCGAGACATATTCGACGGCGTCGCGCAAGATCGCCGTAACGTCGCGCTGACGCAATAATCAGACGTTTTATCAGTTATATTATTATCACAGGAATTTCACTTAGAAGCTCATGAAACTTTCATTGCGCATACCAGCCATATCACTGCTTGTCGCCGCATTCTCTCTGACCGCGCGCGCCGAAGGCAACATAAAGAACGACGAGTTCAACCCTATCACCACCGGCGTGACCTCGCTCAGCATCGCCCCCGACGCCCGAGGCGCATCGATGGGCGATCTTGGCGCGGCTACCGATCCCGACGCCAACTCCCAATTCTGGAATCCGTCTAAATATGCCTTCGCCTACAGTCAGGCTGCAGTGTCGCTCAGCTACACACCGTGGTTGCGCAAGCTGGTCAACGACATCTTCCTCGCAAATCTCTCCGGCTACTGGAAAATAGGATCAAACGACAATCAGGCTGTCAGCGCCTCGTTGCGCTACTTTTCGCTTGGCGAAGTCCAGACCAATCCCACCGGCGGTGGCGGCCAGAGTCTCAACCCCTATGAAATGTCATTTGACGTTGGTTACTCACGCAAGCTGTCAGAGAAATTCTCGATGGGCGTGGTGTTCCGCTATATCTACTCCGATCTTGGCTTCTCGGATTCCTATGCAAGCGACCAGTCGACCGGCGCCTCGGCTTTCTCGGCCGACATCTCGGGCTACTATACCACCTACCCCATCATCGGACGCAACGAATGCCAATGGTCTTGGGGCTGGAATATCTCCAACATCGGCTCGAAAGTATCCTATAACAACGGCGAGGATCCCGCCTTCCTGCCGACCAACCTGCGACTGGGCACAGCGTTTACATTCCCGCTCGCCGACTACCACAACCTGACCATAGGACTCGACGCCAACAAACTACTCGTGCCTGCCAAGCCCCGCGAAAGCGACTACGAAGACTCACCCGAGGGTCAGCGTGAATATCTCGACGCTCTCGAGGACTGGGAAAACATGTCGTCGTTCACAGGTATTTTCAAATCGTTCAACGACGCCCCGGGCGGCTTCAAAGAAGAACTTCGCGAGATATCGTGGTCACTCGGCGCCGAATACAGCTACAACAATCAGTTCTTCCTGCGCGCAGGATACTTCTACGAAAACGAATTCAAAGGCAACCGCAAATATTTCTCGCTCGGCGCCGGTTTCTCGCTCAATGTCGTGCGTCTCGATGCATCCTACATGATCGCCGCCGCCCAGACATCGCCGCTCGACCAGACGCTGCGCTTCTCTCTGACGTTTGACATGGACGGTCTTAAAGACATGTTCGGACGCCGATAACATTCATCGCACACACCACCGGACACATGCAATCATTACCATTTGACATACGCACAGGCAACGGTTTCGACGTCCACCGTCTGGTCGCCGACAGGCCGTGCATAATCTGCGGCGTGACCATACCTTTTGACCGGGGACTGCTCGGCCACAGCGACGCCGACGTGGCGCTCCACGCGCTGTCAGACGCTCTGCTCGGCGCAGTGGCCATGCGCGACATCGGCTTCCACTTCCCCGACACCGATCAGCGCTGGAAAGGAGCCGACTCGAGAATGCTGCTGCGCGAAGTAGTGGAGATTGTCGCGGGAAAAGGCTATCGCCCGTCGAACGTCGACATCACCATCATAGCGCAGGCACCGAAGATGCTGCCTTACATCGAACAAATGCAGACCAATGTAGCCGCAGACCTTGGACTTCCCGACGACAGAGTATCGGTAAAAGCCACGACTACAGAGCGTCTCGGCTTCACCGGGCGCGAAGAAGGCATAGCGGCGATGGCCACGGCCACAGTCGTCTCAATTTGATTTTTCGAAATCCTCGCAGATAAATCGGGCTACCGAATCGTCATAGTTCGGGCCTATGACCATGTCGGCAGCCGCCTTCACTTCATCGAAAGCGTTGTCGACCGCGACCGCATAGTCGGCGACTTCCATCATCGGGAGATCGTTTAGATTGTCGCCGAATACAACCACCCTGTCGGCTCCGGTTCTCGTCTTAAGCGCGACAAGCGCCGAGGCTTTCGAGACCCCCGGGGCGAAAATCTCGAGATGGGCTTTGGTGCGGTCGAAAATATCATAATAACACGACACAGATAGGTCACTGCGGTTCCGAAGCTCTCCGGCAGCAGCGAAAATAGCCTCATGGTCACCCATGGCATACCACAGCACCGTGCGCCGGTCGTCAGGCACACTGCAATGCAGGCAGAAACGCTTTAGGCTGAGTCGGCAACGGTCGTCATAGAACGCCTGCTCGAGATCGCTCAGCCGGTCGCCGTCGTGGTAGACATAAAGGAAACGATCGTTCTCCATCACATAGACAAAGGGATGCAGCCCGGCCTGACGGCACACTTCGGCCACATCGCGGCGCTCCCCGTCACTGATGAAGCGGACGCTGTCATAAGCCTCCTTAGACCTGTTCCAGAAAGCGACACCGGTCATGACTATCGCCGGCGGCAGGGTAAACGTCGATGACAGCAGCGGCACTACAGTCGCGGCCGTGCGCGCCGTCGCCACAGTGATCAGCGCACCGCGACGGCTGAGATCGCTGATGATCTCCGCACTCGCGGCGCTCACACGGCTGTCGCGGCCGAGCAGCGTGCCGTCCATATCCGAAACATATAGAGTCTTCATCTCTCTGACACTTCAAAAAAACAGAACAACCGAAAACAAAAAAAGATCTCAAACAGCCGAGCGGGCGCCTGAAATCTTCTTCAAGTAGTCTTACCAGGATTCGAACCTAGACAGACAGAACCAAAAACTGTAGTGCTACCATTACACCATAAGACTATCCTGTCGCCCAACATCATCGCGGACGATGACGCTAAAGCGCTGCAAAGTTAAACTTTTTTTTCGAACAAAACAAATTTTATACAATCCACATAGCGGGTTCGGCATCGCAATTTTGTTTCGTGACATGCTTCGGAAATGTTGTCGGGCAGCTGTCGTATGCATCTATCTTTATTGCATAAGCTGTCTTTGGTAAGCGCGATTTTAAACTGTAGCGGTGTATGTGCGTACTTGCATAGATAGATGCCTATGCAATGGGGGGGAGTATTGGTCTAAGGATAGTCATCGGAAGTCGGGATTGCAGATCACGGCCGTACCGGCGTTGGCATAACGCGACATGTATTATTCAGATACAATATTGATCAAAGGACGGACATCAAGATTCATGTCATCGTAGTTGTAGCGCAACTCTCTTTCGACCACGGATCCCGATCGAACCATTTGTACCATGTGGAGTGGTTAGTCATCCAACGTTGAGCCGGGAAACAGACAGGTCGTGTATAGAGATCTTGAGATCATGGGTGACGAGTTCTACAGTATATTGTTTTATGAGGCTGTCGGTGTCCCCCGTTTGGTCGCACGAACATCAAACTTGTCTGTTGCGATAAGGCCGTAACCGATAAAATTACTTGCAATGCAAAGCATTAAGAAAATTTTGATTGCATAACCAAACTGTATCGGGCGCATATTTTTATTAATTGAAGTTGTCCAAACTAATTTATATACGTTAAAGAATCTACCGAATATAAGACAGGATAGATGAGATGGCTGTGAGGCTCAACAACTGCGGACTTTCCCTTGACGCTATTTTTAACAATGCAGATACCGGATTCGATGCTGGAGGCTTTCGGACGGCACTTGCAGAACATTGCATCATTGAAAATGTTTTAATAAATTTGCATATCAAAAAAACGCCCCGACAGATGTGGATAGTTATAAAATATGTTGTTATCATGGCTTTTGCGCTTGCAATGGTCCCAATTCAGAAATTCATCTATAAGAAGATCCGGAACAAGTATTTTGCCTGGCTGATAACTTCTGCTGCCGGTGCAGCAATAGCAATCGGACTGGTCGAATTGGCCGATCTGCTCGGAATTCGCTGGAAATAACGCCCCTGTTTCGAGGTTAAATATCAGATCAGGTGAAACATAGCCATCATTCTGTCCATCCTGTCCCGTTTCAACAAAAAGCGAACCGAGATTTCGATTCGCTTTCGTGATAGTGGAGTATAGCGCACCGAAAACAATGGAGTCATGAACAATCATAAAAGTTCA
>CAJUMI010000022.1 GCA_910587545.1 uncultured Muribaculaceae bacterium
ATATATTAACTTAAGTTTCAACTACTTCGGTAATTTTTACCGAATCATTGTATAGAATAAAAAAAGTAAATTTTGTCCATATTATCAGTATATGTAATAAGGGAAAACCGAGTTCCAATTTGGCCTGAGCCATAACAAAACAGCCGCGTAAGCAAAAAACGCAATCACAACCGAGATAGTCATAGATAATCGAGTGTAATAACGCTGATAATGTATCGCTGTAGGCAAAAGAATGAGCGAAAATACATTATAGTAATTAGCGATTCGATCCAATATATTTATATTCAGAGCCAGTATATATGTACATAAGGCAACGAATACCATTAGGAACTCTTTATTATAAACCGGCATCACTGCTGCGGGTATTCTTTTCCTTGTAAAATATGAAAAAAGCAACACCAGAGATACTATTGAAATATATATTATAATAGCAATTCGAGCTCCGCCACCGTATTCATTTTCATACCCTTCGTAAGTTTCAAAAAGTAAAAATAAGTTAGATAACAATAAATTAAAACATATAAACAGGGCGGCAGTCACCGATAATATAATCAGATATGTTTTTAATGTTGGCTTTAAATAACTGACTAAATATGCAAAAATAAAGAACATTGCCGTCATGTGAAACGCCGTAGCCAATAGTAACAACATAAGAAACTTCACAAATTTCTTTTGTAGGATATAATCGTATGCAAAAAGCAAGATGCCTATTGCTATACTCTGTCTTATTGCTGACATTGAGAAAACAAAAAAGCCATAAAAGAAGAATAGTATCAATGACAGCCACGGCGATTTACTGTATTTAAGGATAAACCGGCCAAAACTAAAGAAAATAAATGCACCGGCGACGGCAAAAACTATTTGTCCTTCAACTGTGAATTTGCCTAATAATTGATTTAATAATATGTAACCGATTTCATATCGACTGTTTGACGCATCAAAATCAATAGCATTAGCCTCATTAAAAATTCTCAAATATTCAGTCGTGTCATTTCCTACGGTAGGCCCACGGAAAGCTGACATAAGCATAAATATGACAAAACATGTCCAAAAACCTATTTTAGACAGGCGCTTGTCTGAATTTGAGATCAAAGCTATAATTAATATCACTATTGACAGAATGATGAAATCAGCCATTATGTGTAAATAGTTTCTTCTGCATGAACGATTTTGTCTTATTTATCAATAGCATTATATCTTTGAGGTATAATAAAACCAAAGCCAAGACTATCACATAAGAAAGCCCACGAGCCGACGGTGTGTCAAGCATCATCAGAACTGATTCACAGAACAAAAGGACAAAACTGATAATCGTTTTCCTTAGATCCCATTGAAATTCAAAATAGCTTTTGGCGTCTTTATAACGCATATAGACCACTATCATATAACTCACAACATTTGCGATCAATGCGCCGGCAACTCCGATAAAAGGTATTGAGGCAAAACATATCGCGAGGTTAGCCATTGCTCCGACAAAGGTGGTTATCAGCGCCTTTTTGTTTTCTTTCACAACAGCATAAAATGTGCCGAAAAAGATTGACAAACAGCCTAATATCGACGAATAAAGAAGTAAAGGCGTCAACTTCCATGCCTCAAAAAACTCACCCTTTAAAATAAATAAAGATATATATGGTATAATCGCAATTATTATCGCGCCTATAAGTATAATTGATATGGTATAGAAATGCAGAACAGTTGTGTAAAATTCAGATTGCTTGCCTGTCTGATATTCTTTGACCGAGGCAAATTGCCACGATAATTGGAAAATAGATGAAACAACATTGATAAGGGCGGGGATTTTACTTGCAGCTGCAAATATGCCGGACAACGATAACCCCGAGAACAAAGCGATAATATATCTTGACGAGATATTGGTTATCCACCATGACAGCATATTAGGCGTCAGAGGCAGACTGAAAGCAATCATTCCTCTTAGCAGCAGTTTATTACTGCTCTTGAACGAGATAAACCAGCCTATCCTGCATACCAGTAATAGATATAAGAGCGATGCAAGATTCGCGACGATAAAAGCTAAAAGATAGCCGTCGACACCAAGATTATAAATTTTCAAGAATACATAAGACGATGCCAAAAGAAATACGGCCGAGATTATTCCATTTACGGCATATTCCTTGACTTTGCCCAACCCGCGTGTAAACTGAGCAAACAATGTCTTTAACGACTCGGTAAGATACAGTAGACCAAATAAGTACCAGTAAAAATCGAAATTAAAGAGATATGAAAATCCCCAGTAAGCACACACCAGCAGATAACTCAGGCTCAGCACCTTTAACCCATTGGCTAAGAGCTCCTGATGTGAGACATTCTTATCTAAGGAAAATCTGAATACAGCATCAGATATACTGATTGTCAGTATCGGGACTATTAATTGGAGAGAGTTGTTCAATAAGTCAGCGATGCCGAAATCAGACGGCCTCAAAGCGACTGTATAAATCGGCATCAAGAAAAAGTAGATAAGCTTGGTAACAAAATTACCAAGCCCGAAAATCATCGCATTCTTTATGAGTGACGTGTATTTGCTCATTCAGTGCAAGTGCCAGATTTTAGATTTCCCGAATTAATCATTGTCTTTATCCTATTTAATCAAAATTAAATTGCGATTTCCATGATTTAATATTCTCGAAATTCATTCCGTTAATATTCGTGGCCCACTCGGTATTTATCATGCGATCCAGTTTCTCACCGATATCCGTTCTTTCGATTACCGGTAGACCGAACGATTGACCCATATTTGCAGCCCGATAGTCAATGGCAATAATTATACTCCTGCAAGCGTGTTGAAGAGCGAATATGCCGCCGTGCAATCGATTGCCCACATAGTCTATATCTCTATTTAACATCATATCATAGGATGCCAAATTTGCCGGAACAATCTGAATATCCTTATCGCCGATTTCTCTTAAATATTCGGCATCATCGACTGTTTGAGGCCAAAAATAAAGACGTTCATAGTTTTTTCTCAATATCTCAACCATCATTTTATCGTTCTCCATATCATAATCATATGAAGTTAAGGTAAAGATGACATCCTTTCCTTTTTTTATGGGTATCTTGGTGCAATGTTCGGGTGTCAGCTCCCACATGGTCGGACACGAGGTATTTACAGCCCTAAAACCTAGTTTATCCAAAAAATCGGCCGTGTAATCGTCTCTAACACTATGAATGTAATCGTGCGAAAGCAATCGATCATAAAGTTTTTTGGTATAAAAATTCACCTTTTTGCTATTTATACCCGCTCCCACTCCCAAGAGGATTGTATTTTTATACAATGCTGAATTAAAAATGCTGACATTCCATTGAGGAAATGGCCTTAGCATACTGGTATAAAGAGCGTTGGTGCCACAAAAAAATTTATAGTCAGCATCACTGATGGTGCGCAACATTTTCTGCTTGCATATCCTCTGTAATCTATAGTATGGAGGAGTATGCGTAGGAAAATTGACAATATAAGATTTATTTAGTTCTGGAAAGTTCTTTTCAATTGACTTTTTTATAATTTCATCTCCAATATTTAGCGTAGCAATTGACGGGTCAAAAAGAACTATCTTTTTCATATAAATGTATTTTTGGTGGTTTAATCCCGTTTGAATATATCGCGTGTGTAAACTTTGTTTTTAACACTGTCAAGTTTTTCGTCATAGCGGTTGGCTATGATGGCGTGGGAGTGGGTCATGAATTTGTCCAAGTCATTGACTACAATAGAGCCGAAGAAGGTTGTGCCATCCTCGAGTGTCGGTTCGTAGATTATCACCTTTGCACCTTTTGCTTTGATGCGCTTCATCACTCCCTGGATAGACGATTGGCGGAAATTGTCGGAGTTGGATTTCATCGTGAGACGGTAAACTCCGACTGTGATTTCTAGCTCGGGCAGGTGGCTGTAAGTGTTTGACGATGAATAATCGTACCAGCCGGCTTTGCGGAGCACTTGGTCGGTGATGAAGTCTTTGCGGGTACGGTTGCTCTCGACGATGGCCGACATCATATTTTGCGGTACGTGTTCGTAGTTGGCGAGGAGCTGTTTGGTGTCCTTTGGAAGGCAGTAGCCGCCGTAGCCAAACGAGGGGTTATTATAATGTGTGCCGATGCGCGGATCGAGGCCGATGCCTTCGATGATGGCTCGACTGTCAAGACCTTTGACTTCGGCGTAAGTGTCGAGTTCGTTGAAATAGCTCACTCGGAGCGCCAAGTAGGTGTTAGCAAACAATTTTACAGCCTCAGCCTCTTTCAGACCCATGAAAAGCGTCGGAATATCCTGCTTAATTGCGCCTTGTTGTAGAAGCGAGGCGAATGTGTGAGCTGCCTCATTCAGACGGTCTATATCAGTGACCGCGAGGATTGCAGCGTTTTCATCCGCAAATTCGGGTCTATCGATAATCTTTGGGGTTCCGGCTATTATTCGGGATGGATATAGATTGTCGTATAAAGCCTTGCTTTCCCTGAGGAACTCAGGAAAGAACAGCAGATTAAACATCTTTGCACCTTTCTCGGCATATTTTACATAGATATTTCGACAATATCCCACTGGAATTGTGGATTTGATTATCATTACTGCATCAGGATTCACGGATAAAACAAGATCGATGACTTCCTCTATGCAGTGGGTGTCGAAGTAATTCTTTACAGGATCGTAATTAGTCGGCGCTGCAATCACTACAAAATCGGCATTGCTGTAGGCCGATGCAGCGTCGAGGGTAGCCGTCAGATCAAGGTCTTTTTCGGAGAGATATTTTTCAATATACTCGTCCTGAATTGGCGATTGGCGGCGATTGATATTATCAACTTTTTCGGGGATAACGTCAACAGCCGTGACGTGATTGTGTTGAGCTAATAATGTGGCAATCGATAATCCGACATAGCCGGTTCCTGCTACAGCTATATTCATATCAGATGGTGTTAAATTATAAGTAGTTAAGAGAATGTTTGAATTTGCACGGTTTTATGGGGCTTTTACCGTTCTGACCATTTACTTGTTTATTTGTTTTCTCCGAGGTCGGAGAGTAGGGCGTCGATGGTTTGGTCGACGTGGCGGACGTTACGGCTTACGAGGCTGTACAGTCGTTTTAATTTGGCGAATTCGATCCTTGTATGTGCGCTGATTTTTGAAGTTGATGTCACCGAGACGGAATCAACTTCGTGGCCGTATATATCAGTTATGCTTAATGTGTATTCAGGGCAAGGTGATACTTCGCCAAGTATGCTTACATGCTTGAGTGTTATAAATACGGATCCACTTGCAAGAGAAACCACAAACTGGTCGGCGAGCGAAGTTTCGCTCCAGGTTGCGCTGTTATTTTCGGTGACTTCGATCAAGCGATCGAGCAAGGCTTCATTTTTTGGATGCATCTGAATTGTATTTTAGTTTTGCCTGTAGTGTTTTGAAAAATATATCGATGTTGTTGAGATTTTCAAAAACGTTGTCGGTCTTTAATCTGTTTTCTCCGATCTCAATGAGTGACGTGCTGTGGATATCGCTACATAATCTGTCTAATAAGACGTTGAGGTCATTTGTACTAAAGTGTTGAGTCATCCCCGGTACTTCTCTTATCTCTATAATGTATTTTTGGATTTCGCGCATCTTGGTCTCTGCCGACGGGTATTGTTTTTTCAGAAGATACTGACGGACAAGTTCTATGGTTTCGATGAGGCATGCGATTGTCGTGATCGAATATTCGCGGTTGTGACGCGTACTGACCGTTGAGGCCGCATCCGCAGCCGCTTGAGCAGCGGTTTTTGCGCTTTTAGCCTGTAGGTAAGTCAATCTTACTCCATATAGGGAGGCTATGCTACCGAGAGCGCCGAGGATCGTCAGTGCAAGTGACCACCATGAGAGTGATCCACAGTTTTCCATTGCTATGATTGGGGTAATATTTTTTATTCCTGCCTGACGGGGTAGTGGTGTGTCTGTCAAGCGGTTACGTGGTGCGGCTGCGGGGGTTGGCCGCTGTATGGAGTTCCGCATCTCTTGCTTAGAGATATGGATGTTTTGTAAACCACTTATTTCAAGGCGAATATCTATTTTAGGCTGTGGGCTGTTTTGATTTTAGATCTGCGAATGGCAAATATTTTGTGCCTGAATTCGACCTAAATAGATAAATTTTTGTAACTTTGCCCGCAGTTAAGTATCTCTAAGCAAGAGATATGGATGGGGCTTTCGGGTCATTAGGGTCATTAAGGACTTTAAGAGGGGCTTGGGGTATGAGTCGGACTTTTCGGACGGATCGGACGAGGTCGGGCGGATTGGGCTAATAGAGGGGTTGAGCGGGTGGGGCGCATCCGAATTGCGGTTGAAGTTTACCGTCGCATGGGCGGACGTGATTTATCACGTGCCTACCGGTCTGTTGATTTTTCAGGTGCTTGATGTGAATAATAAATGCCGGGGGCGGGGTTTATTTTGGGGGGATAAAAAAATTGTTCTGTCTCGCGACAAAACAATCTTAGTTAACCTTAAATCTATACCATGAAAAACACGTTGCAAATTTAGTGACATGTTGCTTGCGGTGCAAGTGTTTTGAGTGGGAATTTGCTTTGAATTAACATTTGTTATGGCTGAAATCTATTACATTGTGCTTTGGGCTTGCAAAATGATCGTTTGGCGTGTCTGTGCTTGCAAAATGATAGTATGGCGATGCGTGAGCAGGATATATAGCCGGGCGCGTCATTAGTATTCGTTAACAGTGGTGCGGTCTTCGATGATGTGAAGGCTGTCGACGAGGATGCTTCGGGCTGTGGTGTAGTATAGGTCAGCTTCGTGTGTGTAGCCGTTGGATCGCAGGGCGTGTTCGCGGACTCGGATGGCGAGGACGGCATGTTCGCGTTGCATGGATGTCTCCGGGGCTTGGGCTACGCGGTCGGCGTCGCGGCGGGCTGTGGCGATGATGTTGTCGTTGGTTTGGCCACGGGAGCCGGAGCATGAGGCGATCAGGCCCGTTACTGCGATTATAGCGGGCAGGACGGTTGATGGTGTCATTAGTTTCATGATTTTGGGGTTCAGCGCTGTTGGGATTTTTTGCGTAGTTTTTTCAGGCGGTCGATGCCGCTTTTGCCGAGGATTAGCAGTGAGCTGTACTGCGCGGTTTTGGCGAGGCCGAAAAGTATGGTCCAGAGTATGCCTTTTGCCGCGACTGAGATGGGCAGGAGCATCTGGGCGAAGGACAGGATATAGAAGATAATGCATATCAGTCCGACTATGAGCCCGGTTCTGAATGATAGCGATCGGAGTCGGTTCTTTATTGCTGTAAGAGGTTGGGATCTCATTGGTTTTACAGTAGGATTATGCCGAGCCGGGCGCATGCGAGGGCGTCGTCGAGCGCGCAATGATGTTTTTTTAGCGGTATGCCGAAGAAGTCGCACAGGGAGTCGAGCGACTTGGACTGGCATATGCTGCGGGGGATTGTGCGGCGGGCGGCTGAGAGTGTGCATCTGAAGGGGGCGGGGTCGTCGAGGCCGTACATGCGGCAGGCTGCGCGGATGCATCGGCTGTCGAAGGCGGCGTTGTGGGCGATGAGCTGAAAGCTGTCGAGCCATGGTTGCCACCGGCTCCAGACGGTGCCGAACGAGGGTGCGTCGCGGGTGTCGCTGTCGGTGATGCCGTGGACTCGGATGCAAGCGGCGGCATACCAGTCGGGTTCGGGGCGTATGAGCGCGTATCGGCTGTCGGTGACGATGCCGCCCTCGACTTTTGCGGCTCCTATGGCGCAGATGCTGGTGGGCTCGAAGTTGGCGGTCTCGACGTCGATGGCTATGAATCTATCCATTGCCGGTCTCTGAAATCAGGCTGCCGGCGCGGTCTCGGACCTGTTCCATGAGCCATCGTGGCGTTGACGTGGCGCCGCAGATGCCGATCGATCCGGCGTCTTCGAGCCAGGATGCCTGAAGGTGGGATGCGTTGGATACGAGGTAGGAGCGGGGGTTGACGTCGAGGCAGTGGTTGAAGAGGATTTTGCCGTTGCTGCTCTTTGATCCGGCGACGAAGAGGATCACTTCGTGGTCGGCAGCAAACTGTTTGAGGTGTTCGACGCGGTTGCTGACGCGTCGGCAGATCGTGTCGAATGATTCGAAGTGTGCCCCGGGCGCTTTTCGGCGCTTTATTTCCTCGATTATGGTGCGGAAGCCTTCGAGCGATTTTGTGGTCTGTGAGTAGAGGGCTATGTCGCGCGTGAAGTCGATCTTGTCGAGGCCTGCGATGTCTTCGACGACGATCGCGTGTCCGCCTGTCTGGCCTACGAGGCCGTTGACCTCGGCGTGGCCGAGTTTGCCGTATATGACGATCTGTGGGTGGCGGTCGGTGCGGTCGCAGGCGCTTTTGATGCGTTCCTGCAGTTTGAGCACGACCGGACAGGTTGCGTCGATGATGCTGATGTTGTTGCGTCGGGCCAGTTCGTAGGTCGACGGGGGTTCGCCGTGGGCGCGGAGCATTACTTTGACGTCGTGAAGGGCGGCAAGTTGCTCGTGGGTTATGGTTTTGAGCCCTTTGGCCTGCAGTCGCTCGACCTCGTCGCTGTTGTGGACAATGTCGCCGAGGCAGTAGAGGGATCCGTCGGCGGCAAGCTGTTCTTCGGCTTTGCCGATAGCGGCTGTCACTCCGAAGCAGAAGCCCGAATCTTTGTCAATCTCGATAATCGCCATGTCGAGCGGTCATTTTGCGCGGGTCAAAGCTTTGTGGAACTGATCTTCGAGCCACCGGTTCTGCTCGTCGATCGACATAGAGCTGTTGTCGAGGTCGACAGCGTCGGCGGCACGACGTAGCGGGCTTTCCTCGCGTGTCTCGTCGATGTGGTCGCGGCGGACTACGTTGGCGAGGACTTCCTCGTAGTTGACATCGTCGCCTTTGTCGTTCATCTCGAGAAAACGCCGGCGGGCACGCATCTCGGCCGATGCGTTGACAAACACTTTGAGTTCGGCGTCGGGAAAGACTGTTGTGCCGATGTCGCGTCCGTCCATGACTATGCCTTTGTCGCGTCCGAGCCTGCGCTGGAGATCGGTGAGGGCCGTGCGCACTTCTTTGATGGCAGCGACGGGCGAGACGTTGTCGGACACGCGGAGTTGGCGTATCTCGGTCTCGACGTCGCGTCCGTTGAGCATTGTGTGCTGTGAGCCGTCGGTCATCGGCATGAAATCGATGTGCAGCTTCGGCAGGGCCTTTTGGAGGGCGGGGCGGTTGATGGAGCCGTCGGATGCGATGATGCCGTTTTCGAGCGCATAGAGTGTGACGGCGCGGTACATGGCACCCGAGTCGATGTAGCGGTAGCCTATCTCGGCGGCAAGACGGCGGGCCATGGTGCTTTTGCCTGACGATGAATAACCGTCGATGGCTATGATGATTTTTTTGTCTGACATATCAGGTTGATGATTAGTTTAACAGTTCGTTTAAGTTGCAATTGAGGTTGAGCATGAATGTCGTCGCTCCGGTATGAGGCTGAGCAAGCGCGATACCTATACTGAAACTGCTGACGTTGATGCCTGCGGCAAGTGAAAATCCCGAGAGCATGTTGCGCGAATATGTAGCCATGTCGGTGCGGGTCTTATAGTTGTAGCCGAGGCCGATATAGAAATTGTCGCTCGAGATCAGATCTGCTCCGAACACGAGATGGCGGAATAGATTGGATTTGAACGAGTCTTTGACTACGGGTTCCTTGTCGGTCGATCCGTCGCCTGTCTCGACATATGGAAGCGACCACTTGGTGAGGTTCCATGCTGTTATGGAGAAACGTATAGGAAAGGTTCCGAACGACTGCGACCATCCGAGTCTGATGTCAAACGGCAGGCGGTCGTATGATTGGTCGAAGCGTTTGACCTGACCTCCGAGATTGGCCGCTACAAGCGACAGCGACAGATCTCGCTCGTCGTTGTAATAATTGAGGCCGAGATCGGTCGAAATTGCGAAGGCGCTGTAATCGGCGTAGCCGCTGTAAATCATATTCAGTCCTATGCCACCACGCAGGCGGTCGGTGATATCGTGGGAGTATGTAGCGCCGAAAGCGACATCCTTCGGCGAGAACGAGCCAACTATCGCGCCGTCGGGCGTGGTCTCTTTTATGGATCCGTAACCGAAATATCTTACTGCCGCCGACCATGCGCCGCGTTCGCCGGCCGATCGGGCGAAACGCAGTCCGGCAAAATTGGAGCCCCCAACGTAGTGCATGTAGCTGAGCACTGTCTGGCCGGACATCTCGCTGCCGAGCAGGGCCGGGTTCTGGTCGGATGTCGAGAGTTCATCGTCGACGAGCGAGATATTGACGCCGCCCAGACCGTAGATCTTAGATGACGACGTTATATTGAGAAAATTATATGCGTTTGATCCGTCCTGGGCATTGAGGCTGCAGAGGCCTGTGATGCAGAATGTAACGCATAGCATTAATATGTTTCTGAAAAAAGATTTCATAAAGAAAATTGCCGTGGCAGTCTGAACTGACTGTTTCGTTCGGTAAAGTTACATAATATAAGTTTAACGCGAAAGTCCCGTCGCGTATTGTGTGTTTGGCGGATAGATATACAATTGTTAAAAAAGTTAATCTTCATGTTGTGTGATAAACGTTTAAGTCTGCTACGATGTTAGAAAATTGATTTTACGTTTCAATTATCGAAAAGAAATGGCGAGAATAAAAATAATAGTGTTATTTGCAGTTTTTATGCCGTGGTGTTATGCAACGGCATCAGGCATAGCTGCCGCTGACACGGTCAGCCCCGAATATTATGCCGGTGAAATCGATGACAGCGGCTGGTGGAAGCGCTTCGGAGATCCTATGCTCGACTCGCTTGTCAGCCTTGTGCAGGAGCGTAACTATGATCTGGCAATAGCCGCGAAACGCGTCGCAATAGCCAGAGAGTCTGTAAGGTCGGCCATGTCGGGATATTATCCTCAACTCGGCATCAGCGCAGGCTGGACGCGCAGCCGTTCGTCAGGAGCGGCCCGGGGACAAGATGTGCCGGCATCTGTTGCGTCATATTGGAACACCGGAGCGACTATGCAGTGGGAAGTGGATGTTTTCGGCAAGATCACGGCATCGGTCAGGCAGAGCAAGTCGCAACTCAGGGTGAGCCGGGCCGAGTATGCATCGGTGATGGTGTCGCTGCAGGCGCAGACTGCCATGGCCTATGTTAATCTCCGCGCCTATCAGGCCGAGATGGAAGTGGCCAAAAGACATGCCGAGAGCCAGCTTAAAGTTGTCCACATTGCAGAGGCCCGCCACAAGGCCGGTCTGGCGTCGATGCTTGATGTGGCTCAGGCCAAAACTGTCTACTATTCGACTGTAGCCTCCATATCGCAGCTCGAAATATCAATAAGATCGACGATCAACACAATAGCCGTACTTTTAGGCGAGCAGCCGGCAGATCTGTATGCGGTGCTCGGCCGGCCGGGAACTATGCCCGATCACGTTCAGCTTGTCACCAAGAATGTTCCGCTTGATCTGATTAACCGCCGTCCCGACATTGTGGCCGCAAGGCTTAATGTCGCATCGGCTGCCGATGCGCTCGGTATCGCGCGCAAGGATTATCTGCCGACTCTGTCGCTGACAGGATCTATCGGCACGTCGGCCCACGCCGCCTCTGATCTGTTTGCGGACAACAGTTTTACATATATGATCGCTCCGGTGCTGTCGTGGACTCTTTTCGACGGTTTTGCCCGGCGCAGTGCCACGGCTGAAGCGCGTCAGCGTCTTGAGAGTGAGATCGACAACTACAATCAGACGGTGATCAGCGCGGTAGGAGAGGCTGACAACGCAGTGTATGCCTACGGAAAGGATCTAGAATATATGGAGATCATTGAGGAGGTCGTTACGCAGAGCAACGAGGCATTGAAACTGTCGCTCGATCTTTACAAGCGGGGGCTGTCGGCGTTTTCAAACGTTGTCGACGCGCAGCTCAATCTGCTTGAGTATCAGAATTCGCTGATCGTGGCCAAGGGTGACGCGCTTGTGTCGCTGATCAATCTATATAAGGCTGTCGGCGGCGGATGGATAAATGACATAGAATAGGATAAATTAACAGAAAAGCCCGATATAATATGAGAACAATCTTCCGACTTGTGGTCTTGATGATGCTCGGCGCACCGGTCGTCGCGTCATGCAGTAAAAAGAAAGAATCGTACGGCGAACGAGATATGGTTGTCGATGTGGCGCTTCCGACCGTAGACTCAGTGGTGCTTCACAAGACATATCCCGGCTATCTGAGTGCGTCGCAGTCTGTGGATCTCGTGGCGAGGGTTGACGGCTATCTTGTATCTCATCCTTATGTCGGCGGAGACTTTGTCGAGAAAGGCACTGTGCTTTTTACGATAGAGGACAAGAATTATCGTGATGCAGTCGTAAAGGCCGAGGCCGCTTTGGCTGATGCTAAATCGTCGTATGATTATGCGTCGAGCCAGTATGCGGCGATGAAAGAGGCTCTCGAGAGTGATGCCGTGAGCCAGATGGAGGTTCTCCAGGCCAAGAATTCCATGGAAGAGGCATCGGCGAATATCAAGTCGGCCGAGGCCGCTTTGCGCACAGCGCGGACATCGCTTGACTATTGCACTGTAAGGGCTCCGTTTGACGGGCATGTGAGTTCGTCTATATATGACACCGGAACATATCTGTCGGGAGCTGGCGCGCCTGTCAAACTTGCGACGATCTACGACGACGCCAGTTTGAATGCCATATTCTCAATCGAGGATGGCAGATATCTCGAGTTGATAAAGAATTTCAAGGATTCAGTCGATGATATCGACTACACGAAAATGCCCGTCAAATTCGCCGAACAGTTGCCTCACTCCTATACCGGCGATCTCAGTTATATGGCTCCGTCGATCGACAGGTCGACAGGCACTATGACTCTCAAAGCAAGCATATCCAATCCCTATAACGAACTCAAGGACGGAATGTATGTGACAGTGTCGCTGCCGTATGCTTTCGCTCGTGATGCAATACTGATAAAAGACGCCTCAGTCGTGACCGATCAGCTGGGCAAATATGTCTATGTGGTAAATGATTCCGACAAAATCGTATATACCCCGATCGAAACAGGCGAGACGGTCAATGACACTCTCTGCATTGTCACCAAGGGCTTGACTCCTCAATCACATTATGTCACCAAGGCTTTGCTGAAAGTCAGAGACGGGCAGAAAGTCAGTCCGCGGATGACCCGATAAGTAATCTCATCTAAAATAGAAAGCAATGTTCTCGAAATTTTTTATAGACAGGCCGATTTTTGCTACGGTGATAGCCATACTGATGATTATCGCCGGATTGCTGACGGTCAAATCACTGCCTGTCGCTCAATATCCTGAGATCACACCGCCTACGGTTCAGGTTTCGGCCGTGTATCCCGGGGCTGACGCACAGACGGTGGCCGAGACGGTAGGAGTGCCGATTGAGGAGCAGGTCAACGGCGTCGAAGGGATGATGTATATGAGTTCAAATTCCGGGTCTGACGGGTCTTACGGTCTCACCATAACATTTGAGGTGGGCACAGATATTGATATAGCGACAGTAAAGGTGCAGAACCGCGTTGCGCTCGCCGAACCCACGCTTCCGCCGTCGGTCAGGCAGCAGGGGGTCTCCGTTACGTCGCGTTCGACCAATATCATTATGTTTGTCGCTCTCGAGACAGACATGCCCGAAAGATATGACGCACTTTATCTCACAAATTATGCAAAACTCAACATCGTCAACGAGCTGTCGCGAGTCGACGGTGTTGGCGAGGTCGGGGCTTTCGGCGCCGGGGACTATAGTATGCGTGTGTGGCTCGATCCTGAAAAGATGCGGGTCAGAGGCCTTACGCCGAGCGATGTCTATGCGGCTATCCAGAGTCAGAATATGGAGGTGTCGGCCGGCAATGTCGGCGCGCCGCCGAGTGGGTCAGACAATCAGTTTCAGTTCTCGCTTACCTCTCAGGGCCGGTTAAAGACACCAGAGGAGTTCGGCAATATCGTCATCACCACCGGATCAGACGGATCGATGCTCAGACTGCGCGATGTCGGGAGAGTGGATCTCGGGTCGAGCAGCTACTCCAATGTATCGCATGTCTCCAACCGGCCTGCCGCTCTGATCGGCATATATCAGCTTCCCGGCGCCAATGCGCTTGATGTCGCAAAAAGTGTCGAAGCGCGTCTGGCCGAACTTGAGCGCTATTTCCCGGAGGGGCTACACTATAATGTCATACTTAACACCACTGATGTCGTCAACGCTTCGATCGACGAACTTGTTGTCACATTCCTGGAGACTACGCTGATCGTGATGATAGTCATATTGCTTTTTCTTCAGAACTGGCGCACGGTGGTGATACCGATGCTTACTATTCCGGTGTCGCTCATCGCGACGTTTGCAGTCATGAAGCTGATGGGATTTACGATCAACACTCTGACGCTGTTCGGCCTTGTTCTGGCGATCGCGATAGTCGTCGATGACGCGATAGTTGTGGTCGAGGACTGCTCGAGAATTCTCGACGGGGGCGGAGTGTCGCCGCGTCAGGCGGCAGAGAAAGCGATGACCGAACTCGAAGGTCCTGTCGTCGGCGAAGTGCTTGTGCTGATGTCGGTGTTTATCCCTACGGCGTTTATCTCGGGCATCACCGGCGAGCTGTACAAACAGTTTGCTCTGACTATTGCCGTGTCGACGGCGTTCTCGGGCTTCAACGCTCTGACGTTCACTCCGGCGATGTGTGCGTTGTTCCTCAGACCGCGCAAGCCGACCCGCTTCTTTCTGTACAGGTGGTTCAACCGTGGTTTCGACGCCACCCGCCGCGGCTATGACGGCGTTGTCGGCAAGATGTTACGTCATCCGGCTCTATCGCTTCTGATTTTTGTTGTAATCTGCACTGCCGCGCTGTGGGGCTTCATGAAGTGGCCGACTTCCTACGTTCCCGAAGAGGATCAGGGTTATTTTCTGACTTCCATTCAGTTGCCCAAGGGGGCATCGCTCAGCCGAACCGACAGTATTGTCAATCAAGTGTCGGCTGAGATCCAGAGCCTTCCCGAGGTCAAGGACGTGATATCAATATCTGGCATGTCGTTTATGGCCGGTGGCTCAGGCAGCAATCTCGGATCGATGTTCGTGATACTCAAACCGTGGAAAGACCGCAAGGGTAAGGAGCACAGCGTCGATGCGGTGATAGACAAGACATATGGGTTGACCGCCGACATTCAGGAGGCAGTCATATTTTCGGTCAACCCGCCTGCCATCCCGGGCCTCGGCATGTCATCGGGTCTTCAGATGCAGCTGCTCGATATAAACAATCTCGGGCCCAAGGAGCTGAAACAAGCGGTTGAAGATATGCAGGCCGCAGTGGCCAAAACGCCTGAAATAAAGGAGATAACCTCGATGTATGAGGGTGAGGTGCCTCAGTATGCGGTGAAGATAGACCGCGATAAAGTGAAGCTCCAGGGGCTTGTCCTCGAGGATGTGTATTCGGCGTTGTCAAGCTATATGGGCGGCAGTTATGTCAATGAGTTTGTCGAATTCGGCAGGGTATACCAGGTAAACCTCAGTGCCGAGGGGCGATCGCGTGCCGTTGCTGATGATGTACTTGATCTCAGTGTCCGCAATTCTTCGGGGCAGATGGTGCCGTTCGCGTCGTTTGCTACAGTCGAGCCTTCGCTTGGGCAGGGAACAGTCAGCAGATATAATATGTATACCACAGCATCAGTCACCGCGACGGTGGCTGACGGTGTCAGTTCGTCAGACGGCATCAAGGCGATGGAACGCATGATGGATGATGTTGCGGGCGACAGTTTCTCGTATGCCTGGACAGGCGAGGCCTATCAGGAAACAGGTTCGGGAGTGACGATCACGATGGTGCTTCTGTTTGCCGTGCTGATAACCATTCTTGTCCTCGCGGCGCAGTATGAATCCTGGACCGATCCTGTAGCCGTTGTCATAACAACTCCGACGGCCGTACTCGGCACAATCGTCGGCTGTATATTCATGAGTCAGAGTATCAGCATCTACACTCAGATCGGCATAATCCTGCTTATCGGCATGGCTGCTAAGAATGCGATATTGATTGTCGAGTATGCGATGGACTACCGTAAGGCCGGATTGCCGGTGCGCAAGGCCGCACAGGAAGCCGGCAGTGTCAGGCTGCGGCCGATTCTGATGACCGCTCTGGCGTTTGTGTTCGGCGTCATGCCTATGCTTTTTGCAAGCGGCGCCGGTGCTGCAAGCCGTGTGTCGCTGGGCACGGCGGTGGTCTTCGGCATGGCTGTCAATGCATTGATCGGTACATTCTTTGTCCCTAACTTCTGGGAGCTTTTGCAGAATTTCCAGGAAAAATATCTGTCGAGAATCTTCAGCAAATCCGACGTCTCCACGGCCAAACGGACCGACGATAATATTGAAATATAACGAAATTTTAGAATTGTATTCTGCAAAGGCGCATGGCTTTCCGGGCTATGTGCCTTTATTCTGTGATATGATCCGTATTTAATGTTTTTATGTATTCGGGTGCAGGATTGTTGCCCATGTGGGTTGTTAACTTTGTGGCGTAAGAATTAACAACATTATTCAACATCTCAACTCTTATTGTCATGAACAACTCAATCGTACTCAGCTGTAATGTGATCAACACCATCAAGTCGCTTCCGCGTGAACAACAATTTTCGATCATATCGGCGATCGCCGGAGAAATGATTTTCGGCGCAGTAGTAAAAGATGAACTCAACGAAGAAGAAAAACGCCTTTACGCTGTCATCAAATCGGATGTTTGCCGCGATTCGATGAGGTATAGCAATTGTGTGGCGGTATAATGATATATGGAGTCGCCGATGAAAGCACTCCGAAGGAACTCAATTGTGTCAATAGACCTTTTAATGCTATGATTAACACATTTTTTAATTAAACAATCTGCAAAATAACGGGGGGCTCATTGAAGTGTTTCCCGTTATTTATGTTGAAATGAATCAGACCGTGTCACGCGATATTTGTTATTGCTGGAGATATGCGATGATAGGGTGATTTTATGCGTCAGACCACAATTACTTGTGCCACAGTTGGCTTATATGATTTTAACTATTGGATTAGCGGTTGATGAATCGCATTACGGAGGATCGGCATATTGATCTGCCGTGATTTTTAAGCAACGAAATCTAAGATCAGACCCGCCGGTTAGGGCGGGTCTGATCTTAGATAAGCGAGATATGACTGACTGTCAGAGCAGAGAGATCGAGCGGTCGATGAAGGCGCTGAGATCCTTGCCCTTGAGCAGGCCGTTGCCGAGCAGAGCAAGGTCGATGAGCTGCTTGACGAGCGGCTGGTTTTTGGCGTAGTCGGCGATTATCTTTTCCTGGCTGTCGCGAGTCTCGCCGACCGCCTTTTCGAGATCTTTCACTTTCTGATCGTCTTCTGCGCCGAGCGTTTTGTCTTTGGCTGCATCGCGTATCTTTGAGATCTCGGCATTGTCGGCCTCGATCCTGTCGGCGAGCGGTTTCACCTGATCGTCGAGAGCGGCAGAAGCGGCATCACGGATTTTGGCGATGAGGGGATGCTCGGTGTTTACGACGAGATTATAGCTGTCGGGAAGTTCACCATAGAAGTTCATGCCCGGCTGCATTGCGGCCATGTCTTTCATTCGCCGCATATATTCGTTCTGAGTGATCACGATAGGCTGAGACTTGTCAGACAGAGCCTCGAAGGAGAAGAGGAACTGGGCTTTGTCGACCTCGGGAGTCTGTGAACGGAAGACGGTTGTGAGGATATTGCGCTGGAGAGCCGAGAGATCGACGTCTTTTTTGTCGTCCTTTTGGATGAGGTTGTCGATCACGTCGGAGTCTACGCGGACAAACGAGGTCTTCTCGAGTTTGTTCTCGAGCAGGCCGACAAAGTGGCTGTCGAGCTGCCCGTCCATTAGCAGGACGTCGTAGCCTCGGTCGGTGGCTGCCTTGATATAGTTGAACTGGGCAACAGGATCGGTGGCGTAGAGATAGACGATATTGCTGTTCTTGTCGGTCTGCTGAGCCTCGATGAGCGTTTTATATTCGTCGAGAGTGAAATATCTATTGTCGGAGTCCTTGAGAAGGACAAACTTCATTGCGGCGTCGCGGAACTTGTCATCGGTAAGCATGCCGTATTGGATGAAGATCTTGATGTCGTCCCATTTCTTTTCGAACTCGGCGCGGTCGACTTTGAATATGTCTTCGAGACGCGATGCGACTTTCTTGGTGATATATGACGATATTTTCTTGACAGCGGTGTCGCTCTGGAGATAGCTTCGCGAGACGTTAAGAGGAATATCGGGCGAGTCGATCACACCCTGAAGCAGCATCATGAATTCAGGTACGACGCCTTCGACCGAGTCGGTGACGAAAACCTGATTGCAGTAGAGCTGTATGCGGTTTTTGGTGATCTCGAAGTTGTTTTTGATCTTCGGGAAGAAAAGTATGCCTGTCAGTGTGAAGGGATAGTCTACGTTGAGATGTATCCAGAACAGGGGATCTTCCTGACCCGGATATAGCTCGCGGTAGAAGTTGAGGTAGTCCTCGTCTTTGAGCTCCGACGGTTTTTTAGTCCACTGCGGCTCGGTGTTGTTGATGACCTTGTCGCGGTCAGTGTCGACCATCTTGCCGTCTTTCCACTCCTGCTCCTTGCCTGAGATGACAGGTACCGGCAGGAAGCGGCAATATTTCTTAAGCAGAGTGTCAATGCGCGATTGCTCGAGAAATTCCTTGTTGTCGTCGATATAGAGAGTGATGTCTGTGCCCCGGACAGAGCGGTCGCCTTTTGTCATCTCATATTCGGGCGAACCGTCGCATGACCATCTGACAGGCTCTGCGCCTTCTTTGTATGAAAGTGAATTGATGACTACTTTCTTTGCTACCATGAAGGCCGAGTAGAAGCCGAGTCCGAAGTGGCCGATTATGGCGTTGGCGTTGTCTTTATATTTTTCGAGGAACTCCTCGGCTCCTGAGAATGCGATCTGGTTTATGTATCTGTCGATGTCATCGGCGGTCATGCCGATTCCGTGGTCGCTGACCGTGAGGGTGCCGGCGTTTTTGTCGACTGTTACTTTGACGTTGAGGTCGCCGAGCTGGCCTTTGAATTCGCCGAATGATGATAGAGTGCGTATCTTCTGAGTGGCGTCGACAGCGTTTGAGATGAGTTCGCGCAAAAAGATCTCATGGTCGCTATAGAGAAATTTTTTGATAACGGGGAAGATGTTCTCGGTGGTTACCCCGATTGTGCCTTTCTGCATATCTTAAAATTTATAGTTTTAAATAAAAATCGTTCTATCGTAAGGGTTGCAAAAAGTATGCCAAACTGACATTTCGGTCAACCCGAAGATAAAACGATTTTCAGGGGTAAAAGTTGGGATAGGCCTGGTCAATCAAAGCGCGAGAGGCTTAGCAGTGCCAGTGCGCGCTGATGGAGCAGGTTGAAATATTCCGACCGGGCCTGGTTGTAGTAGTTGATTTCGTAGAGGTAGACAACCAGAGAAATCTGACCTCCATCAAACGATTTGCGCAGCAGGGTAAGATAGTCGGGCGCGGCTCCGTCATCAGGGAAGAGTCTCTTATAGTCGTCGATTCGCGATGTCAGCATGCGGGCTGCGGCATAGTCTGTCATTACACGCCGGCTGACGGCCAGCGTGGTCTCTTCTGCGCTGTGTCTGACGGCCTCTGCCTCGGCTTTGGCGGCGGCGCGTCGATGGCGGTTGGCGAAGACGGGCAGAGATATGCCAGCCTTGATGCCGTTGAAGTGTTCGCCGAGCTCGACATTATGGATATAGCCGAGAGAAAAACCCGGGAGTGAGCTGCGGGCGGCTGCCTTTGCGGTCTGTGCAGCTGCTTCGGAAAGATATTCTCCTGCCATTATTGCCGGATCGCTCGACTTATGTCGATCGAGATAGAACTCCTCTGATTTCAGATCGCAGGCAGGGAACTCACATAGTGAGTCGAGGTCGACGTAACGGCCGCCGTTGAGCTCGATAAGTTCAAATCTGAGATTGTCGACCTGCGAGCGGGCGGCGTCTGTGCGCGACAATGCCTGCACGCGCTCGAAGTTGGCTTTGCGGTAATCGATGACAGTGGCTTCGCCGTGATCATACATCTGCGAGATCCGACGGGCGATGTCATCAAGGTTGCCGCTGATCTCGAGTGCGAGAGAGAGTTGCTTTCGCGCTGCGATATAGTCGGTCAACGTGTTGCTGACGCGCAGACGCATGTCAGATTCTTCGGCAAGGTAGAGCAGACCGAATGCCCGGCTCCGGGCATCGGCGGCCTTGGCGCGATTGTGGTATACGCCGGGCCAGTCGAACGACTGACTGACTGACACCGACCATTTGTTGCCGCCTACCGACGGTGTGCCCCACTGGTGTTCGAATTCAAGCTCGGGATCGGATAGATTGTTGTCGGCACGAAGGTTCAGCGACTCCGCCTCGGCGTTGGCTCGACGCGATGCAAGGGTGGGGTTGTTGGACAGAATTTCCGAGACTTTGGCCTCAAACGCGGAATTGTTGTCGGCAGCTGCATGGCATGAGCATGCGGCCGCTATGGATATATATAAGAAAAGGCGTTTCATTTTTTGCGGTTTAAGAGATAATAGATAGCCGGCACCACATACATGTTGAGGATGGTCGACGAGATGAGTCCGCCGAGAATGACTATGGCCATTGGCGACTGGATCTCGTTGCCGGGTTTATCGCCTCCCAGAGCGAGCGGTATCAGCGCGAGAGCCGATGTCAGCGCCGTCATGGCGATAGGCAGCAGGCGGTCGGTGGATCCGTGGACGACGCGTCGGCCAAGTTCCTCTCCTTCGGCGGCAAGCCGGTTGTAGCGAGTCATGAGCAGCATGCCGTTGCGGGTGGATATACCCATAAGCGATATGAAGCCGATGATGGCCGGGATGTTTAGTTCGCCCGAGGTGAGTCTCAGGATTATTATGCCGCCGATCAGTGCGAGCGGCATGTTGATCAGAATTACGAGCGACTCGGCAAAGTTTTTGAACTCACCGTAAAGAAGCATGAATATGATGGCCAGTGAACACAGAGACATCCACATCAGTGTCGACGATGCCGCTTCTTCGCTTTCGAACTGACCGCCGTAGGTGACATAGTAATCCTGCGGCAATGATATCTCCTTGTCGACGCGCTCGCGAATCTCGTTGACCGCACTTCTGAGGTCTCGGCCGTCGACATTGGCCGATATGATGATGCGTCGCTTGACATTCTCGCGGTTGATGGTGTTGGGGCCTGTCGCCGAACGGATGTCGGCAATTGTGCTGAACGGTATTTTTCCCTTTGACGAATCGATCGCCATCTCTGAGAGACTTTCGATAGAGTTGCGTGATGAGGGGTCGAGTATGACAGTCAGATCGTAAGGCTGGCCGTCCTCATAGACCTGTGATACGGCCCTGCCGCCGATTGCGACAGACACAACCTTGTTGAAATCGGACATCTTGACGCCGTAGGCAGCCATAAGTTCTCGCTTAGGCGATATGATCAACTCCGGACGCTCGACCTGTTGTTCGATATTGGCGTCGACAATGCCCGGAACTGACGACACCAGCGAGCGGATTTTGTTGCCGATCGAGAACAGGTTGTTGAGATCGTCGCCGAAGAGCTTGATGGCGATCTGGGCTTCGGTTCCCGACATCATGGCATCGATACGGTGAGAGATCGGCTGGCCTATCTCAACGTTGACACCGGGCAGTTCGCCGAGTTTTGAACGCAGTTCCCTGACGACTTCATTGCGCGAACGTTCCCGGAGAGTGTAGGGAGCTTCTATCTCTGAGGTGTTGACTCCAAGCGAGTGCTCGTCGAGCTCGGCGCGTCCGGTTTTGCGGGCTGCGGTCCTGATCTCAGGGATCGACATGATCAAGCGCTCGGCTTCGCGTCCGATCTTGTCGCTCTCTTCGAGCGACACGCCCGGGAGAGTCGACACGTTGATGGTGAACGATCCTTCGTTGAAACTCGGCAGGAAGCTGCGCCCGAGTGTGAAGAACAGCGCCAGGGAAACCACGAATAGCGCGGCCGTGAATGAAACGACGACATAAGGCCTTCTCAGTGACACTGCAAGCGATGAATTGTAGGCGGCTTTCAGTATGCGGGCGAGCCATGGATCGCGGCTTATCTCCTCTGATTTCTTTTTTGTCGTGAGCAGGAAGCTGCACAGCACCGGAGTGACAGTGAGCGCCACAATGGTTGAGGCGATTAGCGCCACGATAAACGATACGCCGAGAGGGATCAGCATGCGTCCTTCAATGCCGGTGAGGAAAAACATCGGCAGAAAGCTTGCTATGATTATGAGCGAGGAGTTGAAAATCGGCATTCTTACCTCGGCCGAGGCATTATAGACGACATCCTTGCCCGGCAGCTGTCTGTCGGCCGGCAGGTCGGCGTTGGCGCGCAGCCGTTTGTAGACGTTCTCGACGTCGACAATGGCATCGTCGACCAAAGAGCCTATTGCGATGGCTATGCCGCCTAGACTCATGGTGTTGATGGTGTAGCCGAGGACGTGAAGGACGAGCACTGTGACGATGATCGACAATGGCAGCGCTATGACGGAGATTATTGTCGTGCGTATGTTCAACAAGAAGAAAAACAGCACTATGATTACAAACAGCGCGCCTTCAAGCAATGATTTCTGAAGATTGCCTATCGAGTTGTCGATGAAGTCACTCTGACGGAAGATGTCGGTGGAGATGACAATGTCGGAGGGTATTGATTTGCTGATTTCAGCGAGTTCGCGATCTATTCTCTCTGTGAGTCCGATGGTGCCTTCGGCAGGCTGTTTTGTGACAGTTATTATGACGGCCGGTCTGGTCTTGACGGATGCAAGACCTATCTGAGGCCGCGCGGCGCCGATCTCTACGACGGCGAGGTCGCCGACTGTCACGATGCCGCGCTCGTCGCTGCGTATGACAGCCGCGGCTATTTCAGCGGGGTCGGTCGTATTGACATTGCCTTTGATCAGATATTCGTTGCCGTATTGATAAATTACGCCTCCGGATGCGTTGTCGTTGAGTGTTTCGACGCTTTCCAGCAGTTCAGACAGAGAGACATCGAAATATTTCATTTTTTCGGGCAGCAGTCTGATCTGATATTCCCTGACATCGCCTCCGATGACAGATACCTGAGACACGCCGCCCATAGCGAGCAGACGTGGGCGGATGAGGCGTTCGGCAATAGTGCGGACATCGAGAAGAGAGGTCGAATCGGCTGTCAGACCTATGATCATCATTTCGCCAAGAATGGAAGACTGAGGTCCGAGAACCGGAGTGTTTACTGTCGGCGGCAGTTGTTCGGACAGTGTCGCAAGGCGTTCGTTGACGATCTGACGTGCGCGGTATATGTCTGTTCCCCAGTCAAACTCGACCCAGACGACCGAGAAGCCTGCCGATGAGGCTGATCTCACACGCCGCACGCCGGTGGAACCGTTGACGGCAGTCTCAATAGGGTAGGTGACTATGGTCTCCACATCTTCGGGCGCAAATCCCGGAGCCTCGGTCATAACGACTACAGTCGGCGCATTGAGATCGGGAAATATATCGACATCTGTGCGGAGCAGGGTGATCGTTCCGGACACAAGGATCACAGCTGATATGATCAGAACGGCAATGCGGTTGCCGAGAGAAAAACGGATTATTCTGTTGAGCATGGCCTGAAGGGTTAGTGGTTATGGCTGTGGCCTTCGGGCACTGTGCCGCTTGCTTCGGCGATCCTCACTGTCGTTGTGCCGGCCACAACGACGTTTTCGCCGGGTTTCAGACCTGACTTTATCTCTATGCGTTCGCCGTTGTTGCGGCCGGTGGTGACAAGTGTCTTACGGTAACACTCGTCGTCAAGACGGACAAAGACGTAGAACTGACCCTGTTGCTCCGAAAGGGCTGACAGCGGCACAGAAATAAGCTCGTCGGCGTCGGCCGAGCGCAGGTACACATCTACTCCGGCCCCGGGTAAGAACTGACCGTTGTTGTCGAAGGAGAAATATACCGGTATATAGCCTGGAGTGCTGGACGTCACATTGTCAGCCGTCGCTGTGCGGCGGCCTCCGATCTCGCCGAGCGCGACCGTCTCATCTGAGTATGGAAGGCTGACAAGAGCGTCGGCGAACGACGGCACACGGCTGAAGTAGCGCTGAGGCACATCTGCGCGTAGAGTCAGACGGACTGATGATGAGACTGATGCGATCTGTGCCCCGGCCTCGACATATTGGCCCTGACGGACATCAATAGAGGTGATGATGCCGGATATGGGAGATTTGATTGTTCCGGCAGAGGCAGACGGGCTATAAGCGGCTTTTGCGGTCTCGTAGTCACGCAGGGCTGCATTATATTCGGACGCGGTGACGAGACGTTCGTCATAAAGGGGGGTTATGCGGTCGAGTTCGCGTTTTGCGGCGTCAAGAGCCGCGCGAGCGGCCTTGTCTCTGTCGCCACCGGTGACTTCAGAGGCTGATACATGGGCTATAGCTGTTCCGGCTGTGATTTTTGATCCGGGTTCGATGCCGCGACTGAAATGGACGATGCCGGCAGTCGGTGCAACAAGCACGGCAGCATCGGTCGGCGAAGGGAGTATCTCGCCCGACACTTTAAGCGCGTCGTAGAATGGTGAGACAACAACCGTCTCTGTCGCAACTCCGAAGCGCTCTGCCATTTCGGGGCTGAGTGTTATTTCATCGTGGGAATCGGTCTTGCCCTCATCGTTTTTTTCTGCCTTATGTTCATGCTCATGCTCATGTTCGTGATCGTGTTCGTGATCGTGGGATGAGGTCTGATGGTTGTGATGATGCGATAATTCGTCTTTGTTGTTTGAACCGCATCCTGAAAAATACAGGCACAAGGCAGCGGATAATAAGAAGATATATAGTCTTGACATGATATAATAACTTGACATGATATGATAATATATATGTGTGTTGAGGCCACGGTTGTATATTGATCGTGACTGCTGTGGAAATAATAGATTACCTGCTAACGAGGTATATGATTAAGGCAATGTCAGCACACAGGTGGACCACGCCTGCTTAGAGAGACGTAGTGTCCTTCTTTCAGGAGCGGAACTATGTCAGGACTGAAGTTATCAGTGGTTTCGTCGTGGTTTTCTATGTGAACCTTCGGGTAACATAGATCGCAATGGACATGGTGGCAGTGTAATAACGGAGTGTCGAGGTGCTGTGAGACAGTGACGATAAAATTGTCGAGATGCAGTGGACAGGAGTCTTTGTCATCGCCATGATGATGCGCGTCTGAAGATGCCGGAGCCGGGTCTGGGCTTTCGTCATTGTGGAGATTACACGGGCTGTCGGGCAGAAGATTTGAGCAAAAACATATCTCCGCTCCATCAATATGGTGATGGAACTTCGATATTCCGCCGAAGAAGACGAGTAGTCCGACGAAAGACGCTATGAATATTTTTATCGACTTCCGCATATATGTCGCAAATTTACAAAAAAATATAGTTACAGGGCTATTTGTCGGGGTGTTCATTCGAAAAAAATATGTAGATTTGCAAAAAACAAATTTGAAAAATGTCGATAATAGAATATAAGAGCGTGGAAATCCTGCGCAAAGAGCATGTTGTGCTTAAAGACGTAGGTTTCGCAATTGAGCCGGGCGAGTTTGTATATCTGATAGGAAAGGTCGGCAGCGGTAAAAGCTCGCTGATCAAATCGCTGTATGGCGAAGTGCCGGTCAAAACCGGTGAGGCACGGATATTCGACTATGATCTGCTGACACTTAAGCGCAAACAGATCCCTTATCTGCGTCGCAAGATAGGGATCGTCTTTCAGGATTTCCAGTTGCTCACTGACCGTAATGTCTATGCCAACCTTGAGTTTGTGCTTGATGCTACGGGCTGGAAAGACCGAGTGGCCAAGGAGCAGCGAATCGAGGAGGTGCTCAAAGAGGTCGGCATGACCAACAAATCATATAAGATGCCTCACGAGCTGTCGGGTGGCGAGCAGCAGCGTATCGTGATCGCAAGAGCACTGCTCAATCGCCCCGAGCTTATCATCGCTGATGAACCGACAGGTAATCTCGATCCGGAGACAGGCGAGCAGATAATCAACAAACTCTATTCTATAGCAAAGGACGGTACAGCCGTAATCGTCGCGACTCATAATCTCACGATGCTCGAACGTTTTCCCGGACGCGTCATGAGGTGTGAGGGAAAACACCTTATCAACTGATCTATGGGAGTGCTTCTTCTGGTCGATGAACTGACAAAAAGTGTCGGCGACCGCATGCTGTTTGAAAATGTCACCTTCGGCATCAATGAGGGCGACAAGATCGGTATCGTTGCCAAAAACGGTACCGGCAAGACGACTTTGCTTAACATAATAGCCGGGAAAGATACACCCGACAGCGGATCGGTCACGTTCCGAACCGACATAAAAATGTGCTATCTCAGCCAGTTGCCGGAGCTCAAGCCCGGAGCCACGATAATCGAAGCGTGTCTGGACGGCGGCGGAAAGATCGCGGATGCCGTGTCGGAGTATGAATCAGCTCTCGTTGCCGGTGACAACGATGCGATAAACGCCTCTGTCCACAAGATGGATGCGCTCGGAGCATGGGACTATGAGGACCGCGTCAGGCAGATGCTCACGCAGCTCGATCTTGCAGATGTCAGTGCGGCTGTCGATCATCTTTCCGGCGGACAGCGCAAGCGTGTCGCCATCGCCAGGGCTGTGATGCAGTATCCTGACGTCATTATACTCGATGAGCCTACAAATCACCTTGATGTCGAGGTGATCGAATGGCTTGAGAATTATCTCAAGCGTCAGAGAGTGACGCTGCTGATGGTCACTCATGACCGCTATTTCCTCGACAGGGTGTGCAACCGTATAATCGAACTGGATGACCGTACGGCTTATTTCTACGACGGTAACTATGACTATTATCTCAGGCGCAGAGCCGAGCGTATCGAGGCCATGAATGCCGAGCTTGCAAGAGTGAAGAACACTCTGCGCAAAGAGCAGGAATGGATGAGCCGTCAGCCGCAGGCGCGTGCCGGAAAGGCCAAGTTCAGGATTGATCAGTTCTATGATCTCAAGGAAAGGTCTAAGCAGCGCCATCGCGAGGATAATGTTAAACTCGAGACCTCAGCCGGGTATATAGGTTCCAAGATATTCGAGGCTGAAGGTATAACGAAGAAATTCGGCGACAAGGTCATACTCGATGATTTCAGCTATACTTTCGCGCGTTATGAGAAGCTGGGCATCGTCGGCGCGAACGGAGTCGGCAAGTCAACTTTTATAAAACTGCTCCAGGGCCTGATACAGGCCGACAGTGGCGATTGGAATGTCGGCGAGACAGTGCGTTTCGGCTATTACAGCCAGGAAGGTATCTCATTTGACGAAAACAAGAAGGTGATAGATGCGGTCACGGAAATAGCCGAAGATATCGAGCAGAACGGTGTTCATGTCGCGCCGATGCAGTTTCTTCAGAAATTTCTTTTTTCAGTCCCTGACCAGCAGAAATATATCCACACTCTCAGTGGCGGAGAGCGTTGCCGTCTGCAGTTGGCAACGGTGTTGATGCGACAGCCCAATTTTTTGATACTCGACGAGCCGACCAACGATCTTGACATTGTCACGCTCGGCATACTTGAGGAATATCTATCGCAGTTCAAGGGATGTGTCATCGTGATCAGCCACGACCGTTACTTTCTCGATAATGTCGTCGATCATCTGTTTGTGATGGAAGGCAACGGTGTTATAAAGGATTTTCCGGGGACATACAGCGAGTATGCGGCATGGCGAGAGGAGTGTGACCGGCAGAAGCGTCTCGAAGACCGTCAATCGGATGAGAAAACGTCCAAATCGGAGCGTACAGTAGAGCGTAAGGAAAAGCTGAGTTTCAGGGAACGCAAGGAATTCGAGCTCCTTGAAGTCGAGATTGAGGCTCTCAACAGTGAAAAGGCTGAACTCGACCGCATATTCAACAGCGGCGGGACCATCAATGATGTAGCTGAGAAATCAGCGCGTTACACCGAGATCGTCAATATCCTCAACGAGAAAGAGATGCGCTGGCTTGAGTTGTCTGAAAAAGCGTAGCGTGGATTTCGAGGGTTTTACAAGTATATTGATCCCATAGGTATTGGCAGATACGACAGGACCATCGTCGCTGTGGTCGGTCACAACTGTATCCATTGTGCAGCAGTTGTCCTCGAGCCATTCGTTTACCCGCCTGAGTTTTTCTTCGCCCCGACATTCGACAAGTGTCTGTCCTGGTTTGAATACGGTCGCAACAAAATCTCCGTTCCAGATACTTCTGACGTAGTAATCCGGCGCCGCTGTCGCCAGCAGTATGCGGTGGCCTCTGTCCCGATTGCGGGAGAGGAGCGACCGTACGCCGGGATTTACTGCGGCGAGAGCTTTCTTTTTGAATGCTGGTAGAATTTCATCGTGGGGGTAGAGGGCGGAAAGTATAGTCTCTTTCATGCGTTCATGTCCGATTAGTCCGCATTTGCGGCTTGCCACGGCCGCCAGCAGTCTCAAGGAGGTTTTGAAAAGTCGTTTTCTCAGACCATATCCAATTCCGCACCGTAGATAAATTTTCAGGGTGTTGCCGTCGATGTATGTGCCGTCGAGGTCAACGACCGTGCAGGGTGTTCTGCCTGTTATTTCGCATCTATCGACCATGGCATTCTGACGAGTGTGAAATTGTGGTAAAGATAGAAGTCCGGCATGAAGACGGGATTGGCTGCAGTCACCGTTATCACGGCTGTTCTGACGGAGATGTCGGGATAGTTGCGTCTGAACTCCTCGCAGATCGTCGAGAGTGTGGCCCCGCTGTCGACTGCATCGTCAACGAGCAAAACACGTCGGATGGAATGATCGAGAGACGGAAGTATTATCTCGGCGTCAGACATGTGGCCCGATCGGTTTACAAGTTTTTTAGCGTCCCAGATGCGCAATCTGTCTCGCCAGGAGAGCGGCATGTATCTGAGGATATAAGATGCCGCAGTTTTCAGAGATGTTCTGTGGGGACGTATGATCGACACAGAGTCATGTCTCACATCAGGCCAGCCATATTGCAGGACATAATTGCCCCCCCGTGGCACAGAAATAATGATGTCGGGACGAAACGCCGCCGCATCGGTCAACCTCCGTAGCTCGCTGCATATAAGGCTGAACGAATCCCAGTCGAGAGTCAGAACGCGGAAATCAGCCATTGCAGTGTCTTGATTGTAGCAGGGCCGCCATATGAAGCCACAGCGGCCAGCCGGTTTTTCAATCGTGAATTATGATCCGAGATGACCTGCCGGCGCAGATTCTTGACAATTGCGAAGCATCTGTCGATAGCGGTTCTGTCGCCGGGGTTGTGCCTCATCAGCGCGATCATCAGATTGAAGGCAGCGCTGAAATGGCGGTGGCCGGCCGCCTTAAGCAGCGAGGTGTGGCAGAGTGACATGTCACTGACAATCCCTTCGGTGACTTTGATTATGTCGCGTCGGCCGTCCGACCAGGTGTTCAGAAAGCTCCCGGCATGTTGACGGTAGAAATAGACGATGCTGTCTATCACGGCGATCTGTCCCGCCCGTAGAAACAATTTGGTGAATATCTCAAGGTCCTCATACCATCCGTCGTAGTAGCGAAGGCCGTCGAACAATGTACGGCGGTAGAGTTTGGCCCATGCGCCGTTGTCGGTTCCTTTTTTCTGATAGAGAGTGTTAGAACATAATTTTTCAGGATCGACTATCCGAGGGTGCTTATGCCTAGGGTGCTTGCGGGCCGGTTTTTCGTCTGACCAAGCGGCCTTTCCGATGGCGATGGCTGCTCCGGTGGTGTCAGCTGCAGTGTGAAGGGTCGACAATGTGTCGGGATAAAGCTCGTCGTCGGCGTCAAGAAATAGGAAATATTTGCCCGCGGCCTTGTCGAGTCCGGTGTTTCGTGCACTTGAAAGACCGCCATTGGTTTTGTCGATCACTGTGATACGCTTGTCAGTCGAAGCATAGTCATGGCAGATGCGGCCCGACAGATCCGTCGAACCGTCGTTTACGAGCAATAGTTCCCAGTCTTCAAACGACTGGTTGATGACGCTGTCTATGCATTGGGGGAGATACCGCATGGCGTTGTAGACCGGAACAATGATCGAGATCTCAGGCATGATTATTTGATTGTTAGCGGTTCTGTGGGGAGAGACTCATTGTTCACCCGGTCAAGAGATGTGACCACGTAATAGCCGGGCTTGTCGATCTTGTAATGGTTATCGGGTGTGACGCATACTATTTTCGAGGCGTCGTCGAGGTCAAAACTGTCATCGTTGTCAAAACGGTAGACTACAAAGCGCACACAGTCATTGACTTGTCCGTTAGTTGCGGGCGCTGACCACCATAGCGATCCCCGCAGGGCGTGAAGATCAAACGGAGACTCCGGGCGGGCTGTTGATTTCCAGCTATATGAAGGCGGTATTGCTATAGTGCCCTGACGATCTGCGGAAAGCGAATCCGCTATGCCTCCGAAATTGCCGGTAAGCGATGTCGACGGCCACCAGCAGTTGCCGAGTATCTTGTCGGCATCGCGGGTCATGTCGATCTTGGCCTTTAGCTGGGTAGTTTCCCGCGAAGGAGCCGGGGCGCTTTTCTTCATGGTTACTTCGATATGTTGGCCGACGTATATATGGCGTTTGCCGGCATTGCGGTTCCACCAGTCGACAAGTTTGGCATACGACGCGCGGGGGTGCTCGATATCCCAATAGAGTTGAGGTATAAGATAATCGACCCAGCCTTTCTCAACCCATAGGATGACATCGGCGTATAGGGAATCATAGTTTTCAAGCCCGTTTGTGTCGCTGCCGCGGCTGTCGCTTTTCTTGTTTCGCCAGATGCCGAACGGACTCACTCCGAAACGAAGCCACGGTTTGAGCCTTGCGATCTCCCGGCTGACCTCTTCGATTAGACGGTTGACATTGTCACGTCGCCAGTCGTCGAGTTTCATCCCTTTGCCATAGCGGGCGTATGACTTCGCGTCGGGGAACTGTTTGCCTTTGGCGGGGTAGGGATAGAAATAATCATCGAAATGTATGCCGTCGATGTCATAGCGTTTCACAATGTCGGCTACGATGGTGGTGATATACTTTCTATTTTCCGGCCTGCCGGGGTCGAAATACACTTTTCCGTCATAACGGACGAAACGCTCGGGGTGTTTGTGGAAAAGATGACCTTCAGGCACTTTCTGCGCAGCGCTTGAAGTCACGCGGTAAGGATTGAGCCACGCGTGCAGCTCCATGCCGCGAGCGTGTGCCTCGTCGATGATATATTCGAGCGGATCCCAATATGGGCGGGGAGCACGGCCGTTGTCGGTAAGAAATATGCTCCACGGCTCGTATTTGCTTGAATAGAATGCGTCGGACTGAGGTCTGATCTGAAATAAGACTACGTTGATGCCTGAGCGTCTGAGTTTGTCGAGTTGGGTGCGGATATATCGCTTGTTCTCTTCAGTTGACCGCTTGCGCCAGTCATCCTGAAAGACTGTATGAATCCATGCTCCGCGGAACTCGCGCTTCGGATTTGCAGCCGGAGACGCGGCCGAGGCGATAAGCCAGACCGAGAACACAGTAGCGACAACAGACAGCAGTCTTGATGAGAAAATCTTGATCATATACCGACAAAGATACGAATAAGCGAGCGCAAAAGAAAATTTATTTTATTTTGCCGAGCGAGAGTATCTTCGGCGAAGCCAGCGATAGCGAATAAGCGAGCGCAATGTCAAATATATTTGAATATTGCCGAGCGAGAGTCTTTAAGTTCTGAGCGTAGGACTGATTTGGGGTTAAAAAAGTCAGGCAGCTTCATCGGATGGAGCTGCCTGCTGTGGAGTAGGAGGATTTTTTGATTATTCGCCGGATTTGCGGAATGTGAAATCGCGGTCTTCGATCTCGCATGACATTATGCCGTTGCGGATCTTGATGTCGGATATTTTCTGCAATCCGGAGAATTGTTGTTTCATTGCCTTTGCTATCGAGGCTTTCCATAGCTGGGCCGTGACGGCTGACAATGAGTCTATTTCGGGTTGCTGACGCTGTGTCAGTATGTTGTTTGAGAAGGTTACACCGCTGGGATCGACATTGATCTGCAATGTCGCTGGATTGAGAAACAGCAATATATCGTCGTCGTCATGATCTTCATATGTCCAGTCTCCCGATATTACAGCGGTTGCGGCCACGCTTACCTCGTAGGCCTCATCTACGGCCGGATCTGTCGGACTCACAGGTTGGTTGGCGTCGATTAATGAAGATATGATCACCTGTCCGTGGTCTGTTTGGCCCTCGGGTGAATAGGTAAATGATATTGACATGGTTGACATCGCATCTGCTGCTGCAGATATATTGTTGATCCTGGTAGGTGTGGCGGTCCAGGTTCCCAGGATGTCAGGATGTTTGTCGCATGCTGTCGCCAGCAAAATAAATGTAGCGGGAATAATCGCTTTGAAAAGATTTCGTGAATTCATAATTAATGTTCTTTTTGTTTAAAGAAACATATATTTCGGGTTATATGTTCATCTGTTCTCAGCAGGGAGACTCGAAATGATGGCATCTCTCGAATCATCCATAAGAGACTTCAGATCATGGCCTGAAGCCGGGGCGGTAATCGGCTTGTGTATAGTAAGCACGATGTGGCCGGGACGAGGCAGCAACGCAGTGCGCGGCATCACTTTGTATGCGCCGTCGATCGTCAGCGGTACGACCGGCAGTCCGAATTCGACAGCGAGAGTGAATGCTCCGCGTCGGAATGCGTGTACGCGGCCGTCAAGGGTGCGCGATCCTTCCGGGAAGACCACTACGGACATGCCTCCGGCTAATTGGCGTTCGGCATCCTGCATTGTGCGTCTGATGGCAGCCGGCGAATGGTTGTCGACGAAGATGTGTCCGGCCTTGCGGCAACTGTAGCCCACGAGGGGTATGTGCTCAAGGCTTTTTTTCATCATCCATTTGAAGTTATGACCGAGGTAGCCGTAGACAGAGAAAATATCATAAGCTCCCTGGTGATTGGCAACGAAAACGTATGATGTGCCTTTGGATATGTTTTCGCGTCCGTTGACTGTCACTCTGACAAACGACATGATGCAGAACAGTTTTGCCCACAGCCTGGCGGGCCAATAACCCCACCATCGGCCCCCGAATAAGATCGAACCGATCGCGGTGACAACAGCCGCAAGGATCGTAGCCGTCAGCAAGACGGGAAGCATGATCAGAAACTGGTATATGCGATAGAATATCATAGCGGGGGCGATTATTTGTATGCAAATTTACATATAATTAATGGATTTCGGGCAAGCTGTATCTGTGGTTTTTAATTTTCAACATGTTGTGGGGTGTCGACTTCAGCGATGATGCGTGTGACGATCTTTCCGGCGTCTTTGTCGTAGTTGACTTCGACCGTGTTTCCGGGCATCATGGATGCGGTGATGATAAGTTCGGCAAGCTCGTCTTCGAGATATTTCTGAATGGCTCGTTTGAGTGGGCGTGCGCCGAATTGAATATCATAACCTTTATCGGCGATAAACGCTTTTGCTTCGTCGGTGAGACGGAGTCTGTAGCCGAGAGCCTCGAGCCTGCGGGTGAAGCCCGCAAGCTCGATGTCGATGATCTTGTAGATGGAGTTTTTGTCGAGCTGGTCGAACATTATTATATCGTCGATTCGGTTAAGGAATTCGGGCGAGAATGCCTTGTTGAGCGCTTTCTGCAGTACCCCGTGGGTGAATTCCTTGCTGATTTCCCTGGTTGTGAAGCCCACACCTGAACCGAAGTCTTTGAGTTGGCGTGTGCCGATGTTTGACGTCATTATGATAATGGTGTTCTTGAAATCGATACGGCGTCCGAGGCTGTCGGTGAGACGGCCTTCGTCCATGACCTGCAACAGAAGATTGAACACGTCGGGATGCGCTTTCTCAATCTCGTCAAGCAGGACGACAGAGTAGGGATGACGGCGCACTTTTTCGGTCAGCTGGCCGCCTTCTTCGTAACCGACGTAGCCGGGAGGCGCTCCGACAAGACGCGATACGGTGAATTTTTCCATATATTCGCTCATGTCGATGCGTATCAGGGTGTCTGACGAGTCAAAGAGATATTCTGCAAGTTTCTTTGCAAGATGAGTTTTGCCCACACCTGTCGGCCCGAGGAACATGAATGTGCCTATGGGCTTGCTGGGGTCCTTTAGGCCGATACGGTTCCGGTGGATTGCCTTTACTATTTTGGCGACTGCCTCGTCCTGGCCAATTATTGTCCGTTGGAGCGTAGGAGCCATCTCGAGCAGACGTATGCCTTCGGCCTGTGCGATACGCTGGACCGGTACGCCGGTCATCATGGCGACAACTTCGGCGATCTGCTCTTCGTCGACAGTCTGACGGTTGGCGGCAAGGTCCTTTTCCCATGCGGCGGTGAGTTCGTCGAGCTTGGCGCTTAGTTCCTGAGCCTTGTTGCGCCATTCGGCTGCCGCGTTGTAGTTGGATGCGCGTGCGGCTTCCTGCTTACGGCGTTGAGCCTCATCGATTTCTCGTTCGAGTTTGTCGATGTCGTCGGGGACGGCTACGTTGATTATATGGACTCTGGATCCTGCCTCGTCGAGCGCGTCGATAGCTTTGTCGGGGAAATTGCGGTCTGAAATATATCGGTCAGTGAGTTTTACACATGCGTCGAGGGCTGCGTCGGTATAGGTCACATTGTGATGTGTCTCATACTGAGCCTTTATGTTGTCGAGTATCCGGCGGGTTTCTTCCGGAGTCGTGGGTTCGACCATGACCTTCTGAAAGCGCCGTTCGAGCGCGCCGTCTTTTTCTATGTTCTTACGGTATTCGTCAAGCGTGGTCGCGCCGATGCACTGGAGCTCGCCTCGGGCGAGAGCGGGTTTGAGCATGTTTGCCGCATCCATCGACCCTTGTGTGTTTCCGGCGCCTACGATGGTGTGGATCTCGTCAATGAAAAGGATTACATCCGTGTTCTTGGACAGTTCATTGAGGATGGCTTTGATGCGCTCCTCAAATTCTCCGCGATACTTTGTGCCGGCGACTATGGCGGCCATATCGAGAGACACTACGCGTTTGTCGACAAGAATGCGCGGCACCTGCCGCTTGACAATTCTTAAGGCCAGCCCTTCTACGATAGCCGATTTTCCGACACCGGGCTCGCCGATCAGCACGGGATTGTTTTTTTTGCGGCGGCTGAGGATCTGGGCGAGACGCTCGATTTCGGTCTCACGGCCTACGACAGGGTCGAGTGCGCCATCGGCTGCGGCACGTGTCATGTCGTGTCCGAACTTGTCAAGCACGGGCGTATCTGTTTTGCCACGCGCGCGTTTGCCTTTGGCCTGAGACGACCGGTATGGGTCGGCCTGCTGTTTTGACTGATCATCGGGCTTTGGCTGTTCATCATCATCGTCGTCGCTGATAAAATCAGATCCTGCAACGGGTTCCGACGTTAAGTCGCCGGCAAGGCTGAACAGTTTGTCGTAGGTGACTCCGGCGTTTAGAAAAGGCTGTATGAATTTCATGTTTCTTACTTCATAATTATGGAATAAGGCCAACAGTATGTGTAACGTGTCGACTGTCTGTGTCTTGAGCAAACGCGCCTCGAGAACACTGAGCTTGACGATGCGGTTTGTGAGATCGCTGACGCTTAGTTCTTTAACCGGGCCTGTGGATTCGTTGAAAAGATGTTCGTCCAGCTGCTGCTTGAGTTCGTATGCCGATGCGGATGCGGATGCTTTCTCGATCAGACGGCTCGGAGAGCTTTCGATGTCAGACAGCATGGCCGCAAGCAAATGGGCCGGACTGATGCTGCTGTTGTTATGTCGGAGAGCCTCCTTTTTGCTGCGTTCGAGCAGCCGTTGTATATCGCTTGAAAAATTGTTGTCCATTATCAATTGTAGGTTGTATTATAAATCTGATGAAATATATAGGATATCATTAATTCATATTAAGCAATAACTGTGCCAAGAATGGGTATATATCGGCCATATATTTTAGAGCTTGTTTAAAAACGATTGTTAACAGAAGTGAGTTTTCGGAGAGTAA
>CAJUMI010000023.1 GCA_910587545.1 uncultured Muribaculaceae bacterium
AAACCTCACCACGCCGATGGTACTGCGAAAGTGGGAGAGTAGGTAACCGCCCCCTCTACGAGCTGGATGACAACCCTGTCACCCGGCTCTTTTTTTTATCCACTCCGGCAGGTAGACGCTTCCCCCGCCAGACAGGCGCTACCGGCCGGCCCGCACTTGCGGGACATCTCCGACCGGGCTGTCCGGTCAGAGACGTCAGATCGCCCCGGACTTTTATAAATTTATTGTTAATATTGGATTGACAGATGCTATTGTCGCTGCATTTTATTATTTTTGCGGCAATGAATAGTTTCTTATGAATTCAAACAACCTGTATCGTATTTTAGTAGTTGACGATGAAGAAACTCTGTGCGAGGCTCTGCGTTATAATCTTGAGGCCGAGGGTTTCACGGTTGACGTGGCCTACAGCGCTGAAGAAGCTCTCTCTCTGCCGCTGCAGAGTTACTCTTTGATACTCCTCGACATAATGATGGGCGCGATCAGCGGCATGCAGTTCGCGGAAATTATCAAGTCGCGTGCTGACACGACGGCTATCCCCGTGATCTTCTGCACCGCTAAAGACGCCGAAGACGACATGATCAAGGGGCTTGATCTTGGTGCGGACGATTACATCACGAAGCCTTATTCGGTAAGGAATGTGCTTGCGCGGGTGCGCACGGTGCTCCGAAGAGCAGGGGGCGAAAGCCATATCGGCAGCAGCGTTCTCAGCTACCGTGGAGTGTCGCTTGACACAAACAGTAAACTATGTAAGGTCGACTCTGAAGAGATACGCCTTCCCAGAAAGGAATATGAGCTGCTGCAGTTTTTCCTCGAAAATCGCGGTGTGATTTTCTCGCGGGACGAGTTGCTGAAACGGGTGTGGAGCGATGATGTCTACGTGATCGACCGTGTGATCGATGTCCATATCAACCGGCTTCGCCGCAAACTCGGTCCCTATGGCCGGCAGATCGTCACCCGCTCGGGCTACGGATATGGCTTCATCGAATAAGATTTCATACGCCCACCGCCTCTTTCTCTGGTTGGTTGTCTACTCCTGCCTTCTGGGGGGAAGCATGATCGTGTATCAATATTTCAGAGAACGGCAGTATAAAGCCGATGAGTTCAATGAGGCTCTTCAGGTGGTCAACGCCCATATTCTGAGTGGATATGGCCCCGGTCTTGCCGTCGACTTCGCCCGGGAATATTCGATCGACGATCTCCGCGTCAGCATCATCGATCTGCATGGAAACGTGCTTTATGACAATTCGCTTGACTCGCTGCCCTACGGCGATCACCGCCAGCGCGAGGAAATAGCGTCGGCGCTACTGTGCGGATCGGGTTATTCGGTGCGGCGTGTCAGCGACACCACAGGCGACACGTATTTCTACTCGGCCCGGCGAGAGGGCGATTTTATCGTGCGCACGGCTGTGCCATATTCGGTAACGCTTCTTGAATTGCTTACACCCGGCAAAAATTTTCTCTGGACGATGTTCGCGATCATTGCCGTGGTATGCACGATCGGCTATCTCGCCACAAGACGCCTCGGGCTCCATGTCAGCCGACTGAAAGATTTCGCGGCCCGTGCCGAACGCGGCGAACGCATCTATGACACAACACCGTTTCCTCATGACGAGCTCGGCGACATATCGAGCAACATTGTCAGACTCTATGCCAAACTGCAGCAGGCGATCTCCGACCGCGACAAGGAGCATGCCGCGGCTCTCCGCGAGGAAAAGAACAAGATAGAGATCAAGCGTCGCCTGACCGGCAACATCAATCATGAACTCAAGACTCCTCTGGCGTCAATGAGCGTGTGCCTCGAATCCATAATTACCCACGAGGATATGCCTGTCGCCAAGCGCCGCGAGTTTGTCGAACGCTGTTTCATCAATTGCGAGCGGCTGCGCAAGCTGCTCGACGACGTTTCGCTGATCACGCGTCTCGACGAGGGCGGCGATGTGATCACCAAAGAAGTCATCAACATCGCCGACGTGGTCAGAGACGTATGCGACGATCTGTCTGCGATGGCCGCCGAACGCGGCTTTGAGATTGTCAACCGTCTGGACACACCATTGCCCGTCAAAGGCAACCGAGAGATCATATCGTCGATTTTCACTAACCTGATAACAAACGCGTTGTCTTATTCGGGCGGTACGATGGTCGAAATCATTTCCGGCGATGTCTCGCCGCAGAGAGTCACAGTAATATTCCGTGACAACGGCGCGGGAGTGGGAGAGGAGCACATCGGACATATTTTCGAGCGCTTCTACCGTGTCGACAAAGGACGCTCGCGACGCCAGGGCGGCACAGGGCTCGGACTGTCGATCGTCAGGAATGGCATCGCGTTGCACCACGGCAGCATCACGGCAGAAAATCTCCGATCCGGAGGATTGCAGTTCACAATGACATTCAGCAGGAATTGATATTTTTTTTAGATTTCTGAAACATTTATGATATAACTATGGTTTTATTTTGCAGACGGAATTCGTTTCCGAAACAAAAAATAAACCTGTATGGACTATATCTTTCTGTGTATCATAATTTTTTTGTTTATTCTCGCTGTGTTTGACCTCGTGGTGGGTGTCAGCAACGACGCGGTCAACTTCATGACATCTGCCATCGGTTCGGGCGCGGCGACGTTCAAGCGCGTCGTGATCATAGCTTCGATAGGAGTGTTTATTGGCGCCATTATGAGCGACGGCATGATGGATATAGCCCGCCACGGCATATTCAGGCCTGAGCAATTCTCATTTTATGAGTTGCTGTGTATATTCGTTGCGGTGATGATTACTGATATCATTCTGCTTGACGTCTTCAACACCCTCGGCATGCCGACGTCGACGACCGTATCGCTTGTGTTCGAACTTCTCGGGGCGACTTTCATCGTGGCGCTCTTCAAGATATCAGGAGAATCGGGGGGCTTGTCGTTCAGCGATTTGCTCAACACCGAGAAGGTTATATCAGTCACGCTTGGCATATTCCTTTCGGTGGCCATAGCCTTTGTGTTTGGCACGGTGGTCCAGTTCCTGGCCCGCACGATATTTTCATTCAGATATAGGTCGGGACTGACGTGGAAGATCGGCCTTTACGGGGGCGTGTGCCTGACGGCGATTGTCTATTTCCTGCTGATCAAGGGGGTCAAGGACAGTGTACTGATGACTCCGGAACTGAAAGCATGGATCGCCGGCAATACATGGCTCGTGATTGCGGTGTGCTTTGTAGTCTTTACTCTGCTGATGCAGCTTCTCCATGCCTTGAAAGTAAATGTTATGAAAGTCATTGTGCTGACCGGCACTTTCTCGCTGGCAATGGCCTTCGCCGGCAACGACCTTGTCAACTTCATCGGTGTGCCGCTGAGCGGTTTCTCGGCGTTTCAGGATTATGTCACCAGCGGATCGGGTGACCCCCGGACGTTCATGATGGGTTCGCTCAACGAACCGGCCGATACACCATTTTATTTTCTCCTCGGAGCCGGCGCGATAATGGTTGTCTCGCTTGCCACATCAAAAAAAGCACGCAACGTGACGCGCACAGAGATCGGTCTCGGCAGTCAGAGCGGCGGCGATGAGATGTTCGGCTCATCGCGTCTCGGGCGCAGCCTCGTAAGGTGGGCGCTGTCGTTGCTGGCACAGGTGCGTCGGATTGTGCCTGAGAGTGTACGCAAGTGGTTTGGCCGTAGGTTCAATGTCAATGATATAGATGCAGAGGATGGCGCGTCGTTCGACCTTGTGCGCGGTTCGGTCAACCTTGTTCTGGCCGGAGCCCTGATAGCCGCAGGCACCTCTATGAAGTTGCCGCTTTCGACGACCTTTGTCACATTCATGGTTGCCATGGGCACCTCGCTCTCCGACCGTGCGTGGGGACGCGAGAGCGCCGTGTTCCGCATCACCGGAGTCATCTCCGTCATAGGCGGATGGTTCATCACAGCAGGAGTCGCCTTCATCGGCGCCGGCATTATCGTCTCGCTCATGTACTGGGGCGGCCGGTGGGTCATGATCCTCGCAGGCATACTCACGATAGTTCTGCTGATACGCAGCAACCGCCGATTCAATAACCGAAATGTCGACAATCCGGCCGACACGCTGTTCAATGCCATAATAACATCCGACGACAAACAGTCGACATGGCCTCTGCTCCATGTCTATATAGTCGACAACCAGCGCCGGTTCATGGCCTATGTACGGGAGATGTATGACGTCGTCGCGTATGCGTTTCTCTCAGATGATGCATCACGCCTCTATAAGACCGAAAACCGTCTGGCCAAGGAAAAATCGTTGCTCAAAAGTGAGCGCCGCAAAGAGACGCTGTGTCTGCGCAATGTTCAGCGCGAGATTGCCATAGCCAAGAGCGCGTGGTTTCATCTCTCCAACAACTGTTGCATGTCGATGCTCTACAATCTGAGGCGCATCAACGAGGTGTGCCGCGAGCATGTCGCCAATAATTTTCACCCGTTGCCGGCAGCGTATGCCGGTTGTTTCGAGCATATTGTCGGCCGTGTGAACGACCTTTTTGAAGAAACGGTTGCCTTGATGAGCACTTCGTATGTCCCCGATGTCCGCGACCTGCGCAGGCGTTGCGACGCGGTCAAGGACGATATATCGACGGCCTATCACAGTGTTCAGGACCGTATCCGCGAGGGAGATGCGTCAGAACTGACCGTGCTCTATGTCTATATGAACGTGCTGCAGGAGACTCAGGAAATGGTTTCCAGCCTGCGCAAATACCTGCGGGCCTACCGACGTCTGGCCGAGCCAAATTCATAATCTCGGGGCCTTGTATCGAGATTTGGCGTCTTACCGGTTAAAGATTGCGAAAAAATATGTATTTTTGTGGTTTAAAACATAAGATGTCAAACCACTCCGGCAAACGTCGCCCGTCCGGGCGGACGAAAGTCGGACTAAAAGATAAACAAGGCTCATGGAAAGACAGTATAAACGCACGCTTGTCACCACAGCGCTCCCTTATGCCAACGGACCGGTTCATATCGGCCACCTCGCCGGTGTATACGTGCCGGCTGATATTTATGCCCGCTATCTGCGTCTGCAGGGGCGCGACGTCACGCTCGTCGGCGGCAGCGACGAACACGGCGTGCCCATAACGATCAAGGCCCGCAACGAGGGCGTGACGCCCCAGGATATCGTAGACCGTTACCATAAGATCATCAAGGACTCGTTTGAAGAACTCGGCATCTCGTTCGATGTCTATTCACGCACGACGTCAGATATCCATCGCGCCACAGCGTCTGAATTTTTCACCCGTCTGCACGACAAGGATCAGTTTGTCGAGAAGACCTCGATGCAGCTCTATGACGAAAAGGCCGGACAATTCCTCGCCGACCGTTACGTGACCGGCGAATGCCCTCACTGCCACAACCCCAGGGCATACGGCGATCAGTGCGAGGCATGCGGAACGTCGCTCAACGCTACGGATCTTGTCAATCCCAGGAGTGCCATAACCGGCGAGATTCCGGTCATGCGTGAGACCCACCATTGGTTTCTGCCTCTCGACCGTTGGGAATCAAAGCTCCGTGAGTGGATCCTCGAAGGTCACAAGGAGTGGAAAACCAATGTCTACGGCCAATGCAAATCGTGGCTCGATCTCGGGCTGCAGCCGCGCGCTGTGACCCGCGACCTCGACTGGGGTGTGCCCGTGCCTCTGAAAGAAGCCGAAGGTAAGGTGCTTTATGTGTGGTTCGACGCCCCGATAGGCTATATATCCAACACCAAGGAGATTTATCCCGACAGCTGGGAGAAATGGTGGAAAGACCCCGATACCCGCATAATCAATTTCATAGGCAAGGACAATATCGTGTTCCACTGCATCGTCTTTCCGGCCATGCTTATGGCCTACGGCGACAACTATCAGTTGCCCGACAATGTGCCGGCCAACGAGTTTCTCAACCTCGAGGGTGATAAGATCTCTACCTCGCGCAACTGGGCCGTGTGGCTCCACGAATATCTCCGCGATTTTCCCGGCAAGCAGGATGTGCTGCGCTATGTGCTCACGGCAAATGCTCCGGAGACCAAGGACAATGACTTCACCTGGCGAGATTTCCAGACCCGCAACAACAGTGAGCTTGTGGCCATACTCGGCAACTTTGTCAACCGTGTGATAGTCCTGACCCATAAATATTTCGATGGCGTGGTTCCTGTCGCAGGCGAGCTGGCCGACATCGACCGCTCACTGTTCGACGAAGTCGACTCCATCAAGGAGTCGCTGACTCAGAATATCGAGACTTTCCACTTCCGCGAAGCTCTAAAGGACGCGATGAACATAGCCCGTGCCGGCAACAAATATCTTCAGGAGACAGAGCCGTGGAAGGTCGCCAAAACAGATATGTCCCGCGTGGCGACGATACTCAACACCGCCCTGCAGATCTGCGCCGATATCGCTGTCGCGTTCGAGCCGTTCATGCCTTTCATGAGCCGCCGTCTCGCCGACACTCTCCATATGGGCAAACTCACATGGGCGGAACTGGCATCGCGCGACATTGTAAAGGCCGGGGACAGCGTCGACACCCCCGAGCTCCTTTTCGATAAGATTGACGACGAGGCAATAGACGCCCAAATAGATCGTCTGGCGCGTATCAAGCGTGAAAACGAGCTCAAGAACTTCAAGCCGGCCGAAGTGCAGCCCGCCACCGACTTCGAGACATTCTCCAGGATCGATGTCCGTGTCGGCACAGTGATCTCGTGCGAGAAAGTGAAGAAGTCGAAAAAGCTGCTGCGTTTCCTAATCGACGACGGCATCGGCCAACGCACTATCCTGTCAGGCATTGCCGAGCATTACCAGCCGGAGGAACTCATAGGACGTCAGGTGTGCTTTATCGCCAATTTCCCGCCCCGTCAGATGATGGGGATCGACTCCGAGGGTATGATTCTCTCGGCAATGAATGCCGACGGCTCTCTCTCGGTGATCACCCCGTCGACCAAAGTTGTCAACGGCGCGCAGGTAAAATAACCGCCGGGAACCCCATTACCCTGAAATCATGAGACCACGAATTCTGATCATATATACGGGAGGCACGATCGGCATGATCGAGGATCCGGCCACTCATGCCCTCAGGCCGTTTGATTTCTCCCATCTGATGGAGAATGTGCCAAAGGTGAAGATGCTCAATTACGACATCGACAATATCCAGTTCACCACGCCGATAGACTCAAGCGACATGAATACCGCCTATTGGCAGGAGATCGCCCGGAGCATAGCCGACAATTATTATGATTACGACGGTTTCGTTGTGCTCCACGGCACCGACACCATGGCCTACACGGCTTCGGCATTGTCGTTTATGCTCGACAATCTGCAGAAGCCCGTAATCATCACTGGTTCACAGCTGCCGATAGGCGAGGTGCGCACCGACGGTGAGGAGAACCTGATCACCGCTCTCCAGATCGCGGCGGCTACCGACGCCGACGGGTCTCCTATGGTCCAGGAAGTCGCTATCCTGTTCGAAGACTATCTCTGGCGTGGAAACCGTGCCACAAAGCGCAGCGCCGACAACTTCAACGCCTTCAAGAGCGGCAACTATCCCCATCTGGCCAAAGTGGGGCTTAGCATCAACTTTTTCCGTGACGCCCTGATGCGTCACCAGTCGGCGGGAGGTCTTAATCCGCAGTATAATCTCGATCCGGCAGTCGCGGTGATCGATCTTTACCCCGGTCTGTCGGAGAGTGTGTTGCGCCATGTGCTGCAGACCCCCGACATCAAGGGCATAGTCCTGCGCACCTACGGCGCAGGTAACGCACCGACGGCTTCATGGTTTATCGACATGATCAAGGATACTGTCGACCGCGGTATCGTGATACTCAACGTCACCCAATGTGCTTATGGCGGCGTCCATCCCAACCGTTACGTGGCCGGCGATGTACTCGCGGCCACGGGCGTCATACCGGGCTACGACATAACGTTCGAGGCGGCCGTGACCAAAATGATGTTTCTTTTCGGTCTCGGCCTCGATTCAAAGCAGGTGAAATTCTATCTCGAGCGGCCGCTTGCCGGAGAGATGACCATATCCTGAATGCAGATATGAGGCCGATGCTCCGACATATCGCCCGTCTGACCGCCGTTGTCATGTTTGCTGCACTGGCGTTCATGACCGCTGCCACTCCCGCGTGGGAGAAGGTGGCCAACGTGACGCCGGAGACGGTAGAGAGCGTCAAGGCCGATTATTACGATGTCAGAGTGGTAGATCGGGTCGTCACACTAACGCTGATCCACAAGACCAACGTAAAGGTCTTTACGATCCTGGGACAACTTGTGGCCGACAGGCAGCTTGAGGCGGGCGTATGGCGCCTGTCCTTGTCAGACCGAGGCATCTATATCCTCAAGGTCGGCACCTCGACCCGCCGTATCACACTCTGACAACATGAACTTACCACCCGCCTGAGGCTCCACCTCCGCCGGTGAAGCCCCCGCCAAATCCACCGCCGATCGATCCGCCTCCGCCGAAGCCTCCGCCTCCGCCTCGGCCTCCGCCGATCGGTGCTATGACCACAGGTGCAAGTTTGGCGATGCGGTAGTTGCGGCCCATGCGATGGTGACAATTCAGACAAGTAAATTCCTTGACACCCAGTCCTTCACGAGATACTGTAGGTTGCACGACCACTTTGTCGGCAGTCAGTTTTGCTGTGCGCGCGTGGCAGTGCTCGCACTCGATCAGCGGCATGGACTTGTTGACGAAAGGAAATATGTCGGTCTCTCCGCACGACTGGCAATGCCACACGTCGTAGTCGACTGATCCGATGCGTTCCTCGCAGTCCTGGGCGGGGGTGAGGAAGTCGTTGTCGTGGACTTCGTCAATCTTTGTCATCTTATGGCCGCAGTTGGGGCACTTGCGGGGACGGTTTCGCCAGTATCTCATGGCCAGGAGCAACGGAATCGTCACTATGAGAGGTACTCCCAGACCGGCAAATGAGAAGATGAGCAGTGGCGCGCGCCAGTTTTCGAAGGCGGAGTATTTGTCGTAGGAACCGGACCGGCGCATCGACAAAATCATAGATATCACTATTAGACCGATCAGCAGAGTCAGTCCGAGGCTGAACAGCAGGTAGCCACGCAGCACATCGACGCTCTTGCCGTGTCCGTCGGCATAGTCGGCGTCGTCGACGCGCGACCTGATTTCCTCTGCCGCCTGAGGATCTCCCAGACGCGCGGCTATGGCATCGACTGTAGCCGTCGTGCCGCCGTCATAGTCACCTTTGCGGAAGGCCGGAAACATGTCGTTGCGCAGTATGCGGCCGCAGGCGGCATCGGTCAGCGCACCTTCGACGCCGGGGCCTGTGCGGATCACGGCCTTGCGCAGATCGCGGGCCACGAGCAGCAACACACCGTTGTTATTGTCTTTTTTGCCGAGTCCCCAGAGGTTGAAGAGTTCGTTGGCATAGCTGTCTATGTCACCGCCCTCGATGTCGTCGACCACCACGGCCACCATCTCTGCCGACGTTGTGTGTCGCAGGCGGCTTAGAGTCGAATCGATGCGTGTCTGGGCGGCGGCCGACACGATGCCGTCGGGGTTGCTGACAAAGCGGGTGCGGTCGGCGAGATGGACGTTGGGTATCTCGTCGACTCTGTAGACGCGGCCTGTCACTGTCAGCGCGGCGAATAGCGCCAGTATCAGAGGTAATGTCTTTTTCATATTTCTATAACAAACTGATCGGGTTATTGTCTCACACGGCCGGGAGCGAGAGGCCGTTGAGTTTGCGGAAAAGGTCGAGAGCGTACACGTCGGTCATGGCCGAAACATGGTCGAGCACGGCCTGGATCTTGCCGAACAGCGTAGGGGCCTCGACATCGTATTGCCTCGGGACTTTTGAGAGTAGCAGACGCGAATAATTGAGATCAGGGTTGACCACGGCGCCGATGAGTTTCTCGAGCAGGAAGGTGATGATGCGGTTGCCGGCAAGTTCGATGTCGACGACGTCGGAGGCGTGGTAAATCTTGTCCCACGAAAGATCGTTGCAGCGCCTGTAGGCCTCGCCCTCGATCGAGTCGAGACTCTCGAGAAGCGAACCCCGGAAGCGACCGCCGAGTATAAGATCCTCGTTGGCGATGAACGACTCTGCACAGCGTCTCACGAGCACACCGATCACACACGATCTCAGATATGCAATCTTCTCGTTGGGATCGTCGACGCGGTTCATCACCTCTGTCATGTGATCTCGCTCGCTGCTGTCGAAATAGCCCAGAAGCAGTTCGATCACTTCGTCGGAACCGAGGATCTTCAGCTTGTGGGCATCCTCGATGTCCATGATCTCATAACAGATGTCGTCGGCTGCCTCGACGATATAGACCAGTGGATGACGGGCATAGCATATACGGCCGTCAGGCCGCTCACGGCGCAGCATGCCGAGTTCCTCGGCCACCTTTACAAAGTCGTCCTGTTCGGATGTGAAGAAACCGAATTTTCCTTTGGTTGCCATCGATGACTCGAAAGGGTATTTGACTATTGACGCCAGAGTGGAGTAGGTCATGGCGAAACCGCCGTCGCGGCGCCCTTTGAAACTGTGGGTCAGGAGCCTGAACGCATTGGCGTTGCCCTCGAAGTTGATCAGGTCCGACCACTCCCTGTCGCTTAGCCGCTCTCGCAGGAAACGGCCGCCGCCCTCGCTGAAAAATGTCGCGATGGCGCGTTCGCCCGAGTGGCCGAACGGCGGGTTGCCGAGATCGTGGGCCAGACAGGCTGCCGCCACGATGTCGCCGATGTGGGACAGCAGATTGATCCACTGACGGTCGGCGTATCGCTCGCCGAGAGCTATGGCTATCTCGTCGGCCATCGACTTGCCGACGCATGCGACCTCTATCGAGTGGGTCAGACGGTTGTGTACGAATATGCTTCCCGGCAGAGGGAACACCTGTGTCTTGTTCTGTAGCCGTCTGAATGGCGACGAGAACACCAGACGATCGTAGTCGCGGCGGAAATCCGTGCGTATCTTGCTTTTCTTGGGGTCGTGGTAATGCTCGAGCCCGAAACGCTTGTCATTTATAAGACGATCCCATTCCATCTTCTCTTGTAACGTGGTATTTGCCATTATGAAAGCGAATTTACGAAAATAATTTGAATTTCAACAGAAGAGCAGAGTCTTGATGGCGATGGCCGTGAGAATTACTGCGGTTGCGGCGGCGGTGAGCGAGAGCAGGCGGCGTGGCAGGACTATGCCGTAGCGACGACGGCAGACTGTGGCGGTCAGCGCGGCGTAGAAGGCATACCAGACAATGTAGGATATGCCGAGGCCTGTGTATGACCATAGGCTGTAGGCGATTATATTGAGGGAGAGGCCAACGGTGACGCTGGCGGTTTCGGTGAATATGTAGGCCCGGGAGTCGCCGGCGGCAAGGATGCGGTAGGCGTAGCACAGCGATATGCCGCGGTAAAGAGCTCCGACTATCGCGAAAGTGACAAAAGGCATGACCTCGCCGAAACTCGATGAGTAGAGAAGCCTGACGATGAAGTCTGAAAGCAGGACGAAGACGACGGCTACGGGAGTGACGAGGCGGATGACAAGCGAAACCTCGTGGGTCATTACGGTGCACGCGGCAGAGTGCCGGCCGATGAAGCGCGTAAGGCGGGGGTAGTACTCGACAGCTATCGCCGAAAAGATGATGCCGACGTAGCTGTTGACGAGTGTGTAGCCTGACTGGTAGATGCCGAGAGCCGACTCGCCGCCGCGGCTGTTGATATAGGCGGCGAGGATGTAGTTCATCAGAGTGGTCAGCAGTACCGACACCGAGATCGAGAGCCCGAGCCCGAGAAATCCGCGGCCTTCGAGCCAGAGAGTGCGCCGGTCGGGGCGGCATGTCGGGGGGGCGATGCGTAGACGGCGGAACCGGACACATGCGGCCACGGCGAGGGCATAGATGTTTATGACGGGGACAATGGCGTGCAGACGGAAGACATAGAGCATAGGCAGCGATATGGCTGTGGCGGCGATGCCGGCCTCGATGTTGGAGCGGGCTATGGCGCGCAGCCGTTCGTGAGCCTGGAGAATGGCAAACTCGCCGGCCGAGTAGGCTGTGAAGAATACGGCAGGAGCGAGAGCGGCGAAGTGGAGGCTGTAGGCGATCGATCCGTTGTAAGCCGATGCGCTCAGCAGAGGCGAGATTACAATTATGGCCGCGGCGCCGAGCAGACCGAGCAACAGCGCCCAGCGGCGGACTACGTCGGCTTTGAGCGCCCGGCGGTCGGGGCTGTCGGGCAAAGAGAGATCGCGCACGGCGCTGTCGCGGATGTTGAGCTGTGTGGCTGTGGAGACGAGTGTAGAGCCGTTGACGAGAATCGTGTTCAGTCCGACGCCCACAGGTCCGAGCCAGATGGCGATCAGCTTCGTGCGGATCACAGAGCATGCGATGTTGACGGCTTGGGCTGATCCGAGGATGGCGACAGCCGACAGTACGCGCGCGGTGAGTGATGACTTTTTGCCGGAAGCCATGGACTGAAGCTATTTTACCCAGTCTTCGGGATTGAGTTTGGCGCGTTCGCGGCGCACTTCGAAGTGGAGCACCGTGCGGTTGCCGTCGTCGGGATCGGAGTAGATGGCGCCGATAGTCTGTCCGGCCTTTACCTTGTCGCCTTTCTTGACGGCGAGACTGTCGATGCCTGCGTAGACGGTGAGATAATTACCGTGGCGCAGCATCACGACATTCTGGTATCCGCTGACGTGGAAGACCGACGACACTTCGCCGTCGAATACAGCCCGGGCCGATGCACCCTGCGGGGTCTCGATGTCGATGCCGCTGTTGTTGATCTTGACGGTCGAGACCTCATGGTGGCTGTTGAGGCCGAAATGACTGACGATCGAGTAACGTCCGGCCACCGGGAAGGGCATACGTCCTTTGTTTGACTCGAATGAACCGGTGAGGGCGACGCGCTCTGACGCTTCGCGCTCGAACTTGGTGCTGTCGTTGGATCTCTTGGAGTTATCGCTTTTTTTGTCTGTCGCGTCAGACGATGCTGTCTGATCGTTCTTTGAGCCGGTCCGGGATTCGTTTTTATTGGCGGCCACGGCAGCCTTGCGCGCCTCTTCGGCTTTCTTTTTGGCCTCAGCTGCGAGACGGGCTTCCTCGGCCTTACGGGCTTCTTCGGCGCGGCGCGCCTCTTCGGCGATGATGCGGTCGAGTTCGGTGTCAAGATCCTTGAGCAGTTTCTGCTTTTCGGCAAGTGCTTTTTTGAGCGACGACCCTTGGCGCTTGAGATCTGAGACGAGCGACTCGGTTTCTGTCTTTGTGGCTTGCAGGCGTTTGTTTTCTTCGGTGAGGTCTGACAGCTTTCTCGAGCGCTCGGCTCTTATGCCCCTGACGCGGTCGCGCCGCGAGGCAAGATCAGAAGCGAGTTCGCGGATCTCATGAGTCTTGTCCTTCTGCCAGAGTTTGATCTGCTGGAGATAGCGGTAGCGGCGGTAAGCCTCGGTGAAGTCGGCCGAGGAGAAGATCAGGGCAAGTGCGCTCATCTGTTGTCTGCGGGCGCGCGTGGCCCGCAGATTGTCGGCATAAGACTCGCGAAGTGAGGCGAGATTTTTATCCATTCGTGCTATGGTGTCGTCAAGCGCTGTGATCTGACTGTCGATGCCTGCAAGCTCACGGCGGAGATTTTCGATGAGCCGTGCGCTACGCTCTGCGTCGGCGTTGAGCGAGGCAAGACGATTAAGCTGACGCTTGGTCTCGGCAGTGTTCTGATTGATTTTCTTGCGGGTGCGTTCGAGTTCGCCTGCGGCGACGCGCCTCTCTTTTTTGACGCTTTGCGCATTCCGTTGTGGACTGGCTGCCGAAACGTCGAAGGCAAGAGCCATCGTCAGACACGTCATAGATAAGATCAGTAAGCGGTGCATAGCAAAAACGGATGGTTGGTTAGGCGGTCGGTCACTGCTTAGAGCCGAGCGATTTTATGAGTTGGGCGAAAGGTATGCGCCGATAGCCTTTCGGCAGATTGCGTGCGGGCGACAGCCCGTTGTTCCAGGAAGCGGTCTCAAGTGACCATTTGAACGAGGCTTCGAGCGACTGCTTGCCGTAGCGGGCCGAGATGTCGGCCGACGGGCTGACAGGTCCGGCGTCTGTGGCTAATGGAACGGCGTATGAGCATTGTGCCTCGCCTTTGCCCGGCATCGCTATCGACAGCGACGACAGAACGGTTTCGGGCACACATAAGAGTGTGTAGTGCCAGGGCAGAGCCGAGGCTTTTGGAGTGAGAATGATCTTGTCACCGTCGTCGCTGACGCGGAATTTGCCTGCGAGGCTGCCGGCTGAGTCTCGGGCTCCGGGATAGGTGACTCGTCCGAGCAGAACGTCCTGGATGTCGGACAGATCAAGTCCTGAAGCGGTAGTCAGCCTTGACATGGATTCCACGACAATAGTGCGGTTGAGCTTTTCGTAAAAATAGATGCTGTCGGTGTCGGCGTATAGGCCGCCGACCTCGAAGCCGAGCATCCTGAAAGAAATGCGTATCTCACGGCCGCGTATCATCGTGGCCTTGCCTGAAATTGTCAAGTTTTTGGGTGAGCGCAGCGAACACTTGACCGACATACTGACATCTGACCAAGGGCGATAGCCGTTTAGCAGTGTTTTGAACTGCTCTTTCGGCGAGAGATTACTGTCGGCTGCGGAGGCAACGGGTTGCCCGGTCAGGCCGGGTGGCGAGGCATTGCGCGACGAGCGGCAAGCGGGCAGCATGGCCAGAATGCAGAAACAGAAAATGGCAGAAAGCGATATAAGCGATGTCCTACGGTTCATTAGCGGTTATTTTGCGATGCTTGATTTTTGCTTTTATGCGGTCGGGGTCGCCTGGATTGCGGGCAAGTGCCTGTTTCCAGTAGCCGACGGCTTCATCAACCTTGCCGCAGCGGAAGTAAATGTCTCCGGCGTGGTCGAAAAGTTCCGACGATCCGGGGGCTGCGGGGCTGTCATCGGCGGTTCTTTCTGCCGCGACTTCCTCGATCACTTCTTCAGGTGAGGCTTCATCGGTATTCTTTATGGTGATCTCGTCGATAGCGGAGTCAATCGAGTCGATTGCATTGTCGAGACTGACGAGTTTCAGAGTGTTGTCGATCTGCTCGCGGGCGGCCTCATAGTCGCCTTTCTTGTAAAGCACCCATGCGTAGGTGTCGAGATAGGTGGTGTTGTCGGGTTCGTGGCGCACGACTCTGCGGGCATAGTTCTCCGCAAGATCAAGAAGGGTGTCGGTCTCGGCGTAGTAGTAGGCCACGTTGTTCATGGCCATGTAGTTGTAAGGATTGGCTTTAAGAGCCTGCCCGTATGCGGCAAAAGCATCGTTGCGGCGGTGCTTCTGGTAGTAGAAGTCACCGAGCATGGACTTGAACTCTGACAGCTCCTCGGGATCGGTGATGGTGGAGTCGGGATAGTTTTCAAGCAGGCTGATGGCCGCGTCAGTGTCACCGGAAAGCGAGCGGTATGCAGCCTCGGGACGGATAAAAGTAAGGTCGCCGGGAAACATTTCGGCTCCGTTGGCCAAGGCATCGGCCGCGGCTTTATAGTCGCCGGCATTGACGTACATCTGAGCCTGAAACAGCCAGTTGTTGCGCTCCGACGGTTCGAGCGAGACTGCATAATTCATCTGTTCGGCAGCCTGGAGCGGCTGCTGCATGCCTGCGAGATATTCGGCGTAGAGCCGGTAGACGTCGGGCTCACCGGAGTTGACGTCGAGAAGAGTCTCGAAGAGACTGTCGATGCTCGCCCTGCGGGTTGTGTCGTTGGAGTAGGTCCTAATGTAGTTGACGATGAAATTCATTTTGGATTCGAACTCCAGTTCGGGGCTCCTGACCGCACGCAGGGCCTCGCGTTCGAAAGCCGTGCTGTCGCCTTGTTCCTGAAGAAACTGCGCGCGCATAAGTATGGCGCTGCCGTTGGTGGAGTCGAGCTGGCAGGCGTGGTCGAGGTAGCGGAGCGCCGAATCCGGCCGTCCGATCGAATTGAAGATCTGTCCTACGGCGAGGGCGGTGTAGGAGTCGTCGGGCGAGGTGCTGTAGAGCGATCCGAGTTCGCTGATTATCGCCGCAGTGTCTTTGGCGAAAGCGTAGGCACGGATTTTAAGGTCGCTTATATGGGCTGATTTGCCGACACGGTTTTCAAGATCGGAAAAGACTTTGATAGCGCGTGATGTGTAGGATGTGTCACCTGTCATGGCCTTTAAAAGGTAGCTGCGGCCGAGCTGGAGTCTGACTTCGTTGCGGTCGGGGAACTGTGAGGCCATCATCTCAGCAGTGCGAAGATTGTCGTCCCAGCGCCGGAAGTTGGATGTCAGCGAGAGCAGGCGAGAGCCTTCGAAGTAGTCGGCCGTCTTGAGCCTGTAGCCGTCGAACATCATCCTGAAGGCGTTTTCGACCGCCGCCGAGTCGTTTGACCCGGTGACGAGCGCCCACTCTCCTACGCGCATTTTCAGCTCCGGATCGTCGGGATCGAGATTGTATGCTCTGCCGAGGAGCTCTCCATAAAGATTGTAATTTTCATCCATGAAGGCATCGATGGCTTCGATAAAATAATAGGAAGCCTTGCGTCGTCGCGCCTCGTCGTCCCATGAACTTTTTTTTGCGCTGCATAGCATGCCGCCCGCCAGCGTCAGAGCCAGTGCGGTGAGTAAGAACTTATGGGTCAGGTGATGTCGGGAGAAAGCCATGAGTCGTGAAATTTTTAATTTATTCTATACCTGTATGACCAAAAGCTCCGTCGCCTCGGACAGTCTCGTTGATACGGTCGACAAGCTCCCATTCGACGTGGCTGTACTGTTTGATAACCATCTGGCATATACGGTCGCCGTCGTTGATCACGAATGGTTTGTCTGAAAGGTTGATCACGATGATGCCGATGTCGCCGCGATAGTCGGCGTCAACAGTGCCGGGAGAGTTGGCAAGAGTGATGCCGTGCTTGAGCGCCATGCCGCTGCGCGGTCGGATCTGCATTTCATAGCCCTGCGGCAGCTGTACGCGCAGACCTGTCGGCACCAGCACACGCTGCATAGGCTGCACGATGATCGGTTCTTTTGTGAAAGCTCTCACGTCCATACCTGCGGCCGAAGGGGTCTCGTAGGATGGGAGAGCGTTGCCCGAATTGTTTATGATCTTGACTTTGAGTCGGTCCATTTGTCAGATGTTTACTTGTTTAACTATTAACATCTACAAAAGTAGTGAAGTTCTCGTTTTTGTGCAAATCAAGGCGCTTACTTTTTCTCATGGCATATTTCTATTATTTTGCAATATTGTTTTGCTGCTTGCTGTAGATTGACTATTTTTGTGTGCTTAATGTAGAATTCAACTCACATTTAAAAACTTTTTCATGAAAAAGCTCTATTTCTTTTTTGTATTTGTGTTATCGGTGATGGTGTGCCGCGCCGATGTAATCACACAAAAACCTGCCGGTAATGTGAAATATTATCAGCGAACGTCAGGTCTGACATATCTTAATGACGGCTCGACTCTCCATCTCCAGAATCAGGCCGGATTTACAGAAATCGTATATTCCGAGGACGGTTCGAAAGCATGGATCAAAAATCCGATCAGCGGTTTCTTTCCCGAAGACAACAGCGACACATCATGGGTAGAAGGCACTCTCAGCGGCGACGGCAAGACGATCACCGTCACATTGGGACAGCAAGTTTTTTATGACGAGAGCCAACAGGAATATCTGCTGCTTTCCCTTCTTGACAAGGACAAAGAGTCCCACCAGACCAATTATCTCTGCAACCCTCTTGAAGTTCAGGTTACCTATGTGATCGACGGCGAAAAAGTATCGCTTCAGGGCACATCGGCAGACAGAATTCTCGGGCTTGTATGGAGCAGCGACAAATCATGGTGCGGTTATGGCGATTACGAGACTGTCTACACCGAATACGAACTGCCCGAAGCTGTAACGCCCCCGGCATCGATGGAGACAAAGAAATACAAACTTTCGGCCATTGAATATATGAACGAGGTGGAGACCACCTATGCAACAGAAGTCACAGTCGGCTTTGACGGAAATGATGTTTATATCCAGGGCCTCGACAAGTTTATCCCCTCGGCCTGGGTAAAAGGTACTAAAGAAGGCCGCGCGTTTACTTTTGCCGTGCAGTATGTCGGAAGCGATCCCGGTGAGCGCCGCCACTTCCTCGTCGGCTGGAATCAGGGAGCCGTCGGGCCGTGTTCGCTGAACTACTATGATGATCTCGATGCATTCGAATGTACTTCTCCGGTCATCATCAACTCGAACCCGACGATGCATAACTACTATGCATACTACCGAAGCCTGTATATCGGGGATCGGGCAGCTCCGGTCGAACTGCCCGAAGGTGTCAGATCCGAGCGTATGATGATGTCGGGTAAAATCGATGATACAAACCTGTTCTGGAATGACTTCAGTCGCATCGTCGAAGTTGCCAGGGACGGCGACAAGGTATATTTCCGCGGCCTGAGCTTTGATAACCCCGATGCATGGGCCTGCGGTACGATGAGCAACGGCACAGTCACCATACCGGCCGGACAGTTCCTCGGTTTCAGCGAGACATCGTCGGTCTATCTCCACGGTATGAACGCCACAATGACTGAGTGGCAGGATGTGACATTCAGCTATGACGTTCAGGAAAATTCATACACGACCGACTGCATCATGATTGAGGCTTCTGCCCGCGAACCGAGGACATTCGCCTGGCGCTATAAACAGGGATTGAAAATCTATGCCGATGAGAATATCCCGTCAGGAGCCGATCCCGAAGACCTGCCTGGTATATCATATTTATTTGAGGGCGAATGTTACTCCAATACATCACTTTTGCCGAGTGGAAAATTCAGCCGCAATGTGACAGTGGCCTTCGACGGCAATCTTGTTTATGTCAAGGGCTTTTCTCCCGAACTCCCCGATGTATGGGTGAAGGGTGAGATGTTGCAGAATGTGGTTACATTTGCCAATGCGCAGCCGCTGGGCAACGCCGACGGCCAGGCCCTTTATTTCTGTGGTGTGGATCTCAATACATGGCAACTCCAGGATTTCACCATGAGCTATGATCCCGACGCAGAGACGTTCACATCGCTAGACCTTGCTCTTGTCAACAAAGGAACGGCATCGCCGAGCTACACGGTGTGGTATCACAAAGGTTGCACTCTGGTCAAAGACTTGAGCGGGATCGAAGATGTGACAGTCGAGCCGACCGCAGGCGAGGATGTGATCTACAATCTCCAAGGAGTGCGTGTGAGAGGCGAACTGCGTAGCGGCCAGATCTATATAATCAACGGCAAGAAGGTGCTTTATCGTCGTTAAAAATCCGCCGTGACAACGGACGGTGAGACAATCCGTCAGATAAAATGTCGTCATCATGATTATGGTGGCGACATTTCTTTAGGATGCAGTCTATTTATTGACGGGTGTCTGTGGAAAGGTGACCGAAAAGCGAGTCAGTCGGTCGGGCCCGGTCGCGAGTGAAAAATTTGCGCGGTGGCGACGGAGTATGTCGGAGATGAGCATGAGACCGAGCCCTCGGTCGGTATGCTTTGTCGAGAAAAAAGGTGTGAAAAGCCGATGTGCGTTTTCTTCGGATATGCCCTTGCCGTCATCGATGATCTCGAGAGTGCAGGGAGCTGTGCGCAATACAATGTGTCCTGCGGCGGCGCCGATACTCTCCACTGAATTTTTGACGGCATTGACAAGCACGCGGTGTATCAGCATACGGTCGAGAGCAACTGTCGGCTCCGAACTGTCGAGATCGGCTGTCAGACTGATGCCCGCGGGACAGATCTCGGACAGGAAGCGCATCGATTCAGTGACAAATTCATTGAGGCTGACCGTCTCGAGTTAGGGATCGGGCAGTTTGACGACATCTGAGTAACCTTTGACGAAGCCGCCTATTCAGGCAACTGTCGCAACAGGAACCGATGGCTGCCGATATCCCGTCATCGTCACTGTGAAGAGCCGCCAGGGTCTCAAGTACCGAAACCACCCCGCCGAGGGTATTGTTGACTTCGTGGCTCATGGTGCGCACGATCTTGGTGAATACGGCTGTTTCGGCTTCAAGAATTTCATCGGTAAGACGTTCGACAAGAAAGAACGGGCGCCGGAAACCTCTGTCCATGAAGAACAGTCTCGAGCAGCGCAGTATCTGTACGGCTGACGGGCGGATGGTGAACTGAGAGTTGTCGGGAAGCGATGAGAGAGTCCCGAGCAGTTCGGGCGACGCCATGGCGTCGAACGCCGGATTGGTCTTCTCGATGACGCCTTCAAAGGAGCACTGCGCGATGCCCATCGGTGAGGCCTCGACGATTTGGGCAAGAAAGCTCTCCTGCTCAAGATTTTTCAGGCGCTCGGCCTTAAGACCTGATATAATGGTGTTGTACAGCTCGACCATCTCATCGGCTTCCTTTTGTCCGGTGTGACGCAGGCGGCTGGCGAAATCCTGACTTCGCAGCAGGTCCATGCCGGCGTGGACGGTCTTGATCGGCATAGCCATCGACCTATAGAGCAGTAGTATCGCCGCTGCCGCGAGACCGAGACACAGATACACGCCGGACTGAAGATCCGATAATTCCAGAGCTGCAGCCGCAGCTACGAGCGACATGGCCACCGAAAGCCACAGTGAGGGTTGTTTCATTTTATGCCGAATTTTTCCATGCGTCTGTAGAGCGACTGGCGTGTGATGCCCAGGAGCCGGGCTGCGCCGGCGATGCTGCCGTCAGTCTGACGGAGAGCCTTTTCAATCGTTTTCCGTTCAGTGATGTCGAGGGTGACGGGCGTGTCGGCGAGGTGTTTCTTTTCGGCTTCGCCGAGAGTCTTGCGTATCCTGGCCATGAAATCGCGGTTAGACCAGGGTTTGGTCACAAAGTCGACCGCGCCGTGGGACATGCCTTCGACGGCCAGAGGCACCGTAGCCCATGCCGAGAGCATTATCACCGGCGTCTGTGGCGCGAGTATCCTGATCTTGCGTAGCATCTCCACGCCCTGCCGTCCGTCTGTGGTAAGCCGTAGATTCATGTCGAGGATTACCAGTTGAAGGTCGTCGCGACGCGCGGCCTCGAGCGCTTCGGCCTCGGTGGCCACGGCCATGTACTCGAAACCTGCCTGCCGGAGCATCAGCCCTATCGACAGTCTTATGGCCTGATCATCATCAACTATCAGTATCATATCGCAAATTTAATGAATGTTTATGTATTTTTCAAAATCGATGTTTATGTCACCGCGTGTCGAATAGTCATAGAGTGTCAGCGAACGGATCTGATACCAGTAGTTCCAGAATTTGTAGAGCTGGTTGATGTATTCGCGGCGCGAACTGTCTTTGCTCGCCCGCGAGTCGTTGAGCTCGAGGGGCGACAGCTTGCCTATCATATAGGTCTCGACATTGGTGCGGTAGCGCCGTCCGGCGATCTCGGCTGCCTTGACGGCGAGATCGAGCTGATGCCGCTGGTTGGTGAAGCGTTCGACGAGTATGAATATGTCCTGATTGAAGTTCATGGTCTCGCGGCGTATGCGGCTCTCGGTGACGCGTCGGCGGCTCTCGGCCACCTTCACGCGGCCGCGGCGCTTGCCCCAGTCGACCAGAGGGAGCGAGAATCCGACAGATGCCAGTTCGTTGCCGCGCAGATGGCGGTAGGCGCCGTTGAAGTCGTTGTCGGTACCTGTGTAGCCGATCTGGGCGAACAGGTTGATCTCGCGCAGATCGCCTTTGGCTTTCGCGACCTCGTAGTCGGCCTCGAGTTGCTGACGCAGCATCGTCTTGACAAACTTGTTGTTGGTGAGCGCGCGGTCGAGGGCATCGGCAAACACGATCTCGGCCTGAGGCACATCCTCGGGTACAGACGGCACTATGTCGACGTCGTCCTCAAGATCGAGAAACGCTCTGAGACGGAACATGTCGGATTTGAGTTCGCTGAGATTGTCGGTCAGCGACGAGCGCGCGTCGATGACGTTAAGTTCCATCTGCAGCAGATCGTTCTGACTGATCATGCCCATGCGCCGTTTTTCCAGGGCCACGTCATAGAGGCGTTCGGCGTTCTCGAGGTTCTGGCGGGCAATGTCGACGTTTTCACGGCTCATGAGCAGGGTGAAATAGTAGTCGACAGTAAGACGTGCCACGTCCTCTGTAGCGCTGAGGAAGGCGGCTTTGGCCTCGGCATACCGCACGGGCTCGATGCGTCGGTCCCACCGCAGGTTGTTGACGCCGAAAAGCGGCTGCGACAGCGACACAGCCAGAGGTATGGACATGAAGCGGTTGCCAGTAGCCCCGTCGTACTGCCGCAGAAAGTCGAGCGACGAGTTGACCGAGATCTTGCCGCCGGTGAGCGGTATGTTCTGGGTTAGCGCAAGTTGCCCGCTTGCCTGCAGGGTGTTGGTGGCGACGAAGCTGTAGCCGCCGTCTTCATTCATATAAGAACTGTATTGCCTGGCATACGATGGGGCAGTGGCCTTGAATGTGAGTTCGGGCAACTGTTCGGCCTTGAACGAACGCCATTCCCAGTATGAGCTGCGCAGCTCGTCGAGCGCCTCGGCAGCGTCGACGCTCCGCACTCTCGCCATGGCTATGGCGTCGTCGAGCGAGAGGAGCATCTCCCCGCCGCTCTGCGCGAGAGCGCAGAGGGCTGAAGACGCAACAAATATGAATGGAAGAAAAAGCTGTTTCATTGATCTTTGAGAGCTTCGGCTGGATTTATTTTCATTGCCTTGCGGGCAGGGAAGAGAATGCCTGCGACTATAGTCAGCGCGAGTATGGCCGCAGTGACCGGAATCATGGACCACAACAGCCATCCGGGAAGTTCGAGCCCGAGTTCGACCTGAGTGATCACCAGCGCCGCCAAGGCGACTATGAATGGAATGGCAAACACGAGTATCATGAGTCCTTCGGAGATTAAGCGGCGGAACACCTCGCTGTCAGTGGCGCCGTTGACTTTTCGCAGGGCTATCTCGGGGATGCGTTGCTGGGTGCGGTACCAGAAGGATCCGAGTATGCCGAGGAATACGGCCACCAGTAGAAAGATAGCGCATGCAGTGAGATTGCGCGTCATATTGTCGAACTGAAGATGTGCGCTCTCGCGTCGCTTGTCGATGGTCATGAGATCGGATATGTAGACGTTGCCCGACTCAAGATATGACGATGACAGCGACTCCATGAATTCGCGGCTTTTGCCCTCCTTGGCGCGTATTGCTATTTCTGACGGCATCCAGTCGGATGGAGTGCCGGCAATGACCATGCCGGCTGTCATCGGTTCATAATCGGCGCGGCGTATGGCGTTGACGAGGGCTCCGACTTTGACTACATTGGACGAGTCTCCGCAAAAGACTTCATGCCCCACAAGATCGGCCGGAACGGCGCTGCCCTGACCTTCATAGTTGGTGTCGGAGATCAGCAGCGCGCCTTCGTCGACCATAGCGGCGAGCCGGGCGGGAGTCTCACCCCGCAGACCGGTGATACGCAGGGTGCGCACCAGATCGGGAGACATGTAACGGAAGTTGGCCATGTAGTAGGTGGTGCTGTCGGTGTCTTTCGACTTCAGCATACTACCCGAGTAGTTATAATTGTAGGGTATGGCGTTGGTTCCGGTGCCGGCATCTTCGACGTAAGGGTTGTTTTTGAGATTGACGAGCAGCATCTCGAGGTCGGTATTGTAATTATGGAGGCTGTCGGGGTAGGGGCTGAACGTGGATGCCGACTGTGGTATATAGCCGAGGCGTCCGATATGGATGTCGGAAAAATCGATACCTGCGGGCCTCTGGTAGATATATGCTAAAGAAGCGAGGCCTCCCGCTATGGCAAACAGCACCGTTCCCACGACGACAAGTTCGACCGTCATCCATACGTTGCTGCGCCATTCGTTGCGCATCTGTGATAAAAGTTTGCGTTTCATTGTTACTTGGCGTTAATGGCTTCCACCGGATTAAGACGGCTTGCCTGCCATGCCGGCGCTGCCGCACTGAGAATGTTGAGAATAAAGCATGCACCGAAGGCATAGACGAAGATCTGCGGACTGACGAGCATCGACAGGGCTGGACGCGCGCCCGGATCGTAAAGACCGTCGTAGAAGAGGGCGAAGACTATGGCGAAGATGAGGCCGATGAGTCCGCCGATCAGCGTGACGATGAGGCTTTCGGAAATGATGTCGGAGATGATGCGCTTGCGTGTGCAGCCGAATGCCCGCTGTATGCCGATCTCATTGACTCGCCGGCGCAGGCGGCTGTGGAGCATGCTGCTGAGGTTGATGGCCGGGACGATGAGCAGGATGATGTAGATGACGAGGCGGACGGTTCTTGCCCTGCCGGGATTGGGAGTGGAGTTGCTGCCATCGAGCCCGGTGGCCACGGTCTCCTGATCGTAGGGTGCGTTGTGGTAGACTGTCTTCTTGCCGTCGGCCTCGAGTTCGCCGTCCATGGCGGCATAGCGTCCTTTGACCTGCTCGCGGACGTGCTCGAAGTCGACACCTTCGTCGACAAGCATTGCGGCCATGACGTTTCCGAAATAGCCGTCATCGCCCCAGGTTCTGTCTTTGAGCGGACCGAACACCTGTCCGTAGGCCTGTGATGCGAGGATCGACACGTCGGCGACTACGCCTATCAGTTCGTAGTCGTTATGGTCGAGCTCGAAATGCTGACCGACGGGATTTTCATCGCCGAACAGCTCACGCGCGACCGACTCTGTGACTACGGCGAGATTGCGCTTGGCATCTACCTCGTCGGCATTGTAATAGCGTCCGGCGAGAAGGTCGAAGTCGAAGATCTTCCAGAAGATGTCGTCGGTAGTGCGGAAATGGACGGTCAAGGTTTTATCGGTGATGCCCTTGGCGTCGACGGGGGTATAGCCGTGCTCGACGTAGCTGACGGCTTCAACGCCGTCGAGATCTTCGTAGAGGTATCGTGCAGACTTTAGACTCAGCCGAGACGAGCTGTCACCGTTGCCGTTGACATCTGTGGTGTGCATGTTGCAGCCGTAGAGCATGCGGTCGCGGTTTGACTCGGGAGCATACGGGAGGATGCTCACCTGCTGCATCATGACCACGGTCATGATCAGGAAGATCGACAGCGCTGTACCTATTATGGTGACCCATGCGATGACGGGCTGGTTGCGCATGTCGTAGAGTATGCGTAATATCTTTGTCTTCATAATAAGTCAATGTGATAAGTCAATGTGGTCAGGAGATTATACGTCCGTCGAAGAATCTCACCGTCCGGTCGGTCTGGTGGGCCTGGGCCTCGTTGTGTGTGACCATTACGATAGTGATGCCGTCCTCGCGGTTGAGCGAGTGGAGCAGATCCATCACTTCGGCGCCCATGCGAGAGTCGAGATTGCCCGTGGGTTCGTCGGCGAGAACGATCGAAGGACGTCCGACAATGGCACGGGCTATGGCCACGCGCTGGCACTGCCCGCCGCTGAGCTGAGAGGGCAGGTGTTTCTTCCTGTGGGCCATGCCGAGGCGTTCGAGCACTTGATCTACGCGCTCGCGACGTTGGGCGGAGCTTATGCCGGAGCGGTAGGTCAGCGGCAGTTCGACGTTGGCTGCGACGCTGAGCGACGGGATCAGGTGGAAACTCTGGAATACAAAGCCTAAGTTGGCGTTTCGGAAGTGCGACATCGTCGTGTCGTCTAATGAATTGCAGTCTGTGTCGAGAAGACGGACGGAGCCGGCGGTCGGCTTGTCAAGCAACCCGATAATATTCAGAAGCGTGGATTTTCCGCAGCCCGATGACCCCATGACGCTGAGAAATTCGCCCTTGTCGACGTTGAGATTGATGTTCTCAAGGGCTGTGGTTTCGATCTCTTTGGTGCGGTAAACTTTTTCGATACCGCTCAGTTCGATTAATGCCATGATTGTGATTATTAGAGTTTTTAGTTTATTTTTAAAGTCTTATAATTCTCGTATTGCTTGGTGTCGCTCACGGCTACGCTCTCGCCCGGAGCGATGCCGTCGATGACTTCCACCCACTCGCGGTTGCTGTCGCCGAGGCGTACGGTGCGGCGTTTCAACTTCGATGTGCCATCGGCTACGAAGAGTTGATATATGCCGGGCCCCGAATAGTAGCTGCCCGACGGGATGCGAGTGACCTCGTCCTTGTAGCCGCACGACACATAGACCTGGACGCGCACGCCGGGGCGCAGGCGCGGGTTGGCGTTGTCGTCGAGGGTGACGGAGAATGGCACGGCGCCTGAAGTCGACTGAGGCTCAATGTTGGCGACTGTACCGCTAAGCTCGACATTGCCGAGCCTTACGACTGTCTCCGAGCCCTGGCGCACTTTGTAGCTGCTTCCCTCGGGAACTTCGGCTTCAACTTTGAAGCAGCTGAGATCGCCGACGACGGCGACTTTCTCGCCGGCGGCGACAGCGCTGCCGATGCTGTTGCTGAGATAGGTGAGTATGCCGTCGTGGGGAGCGGGTATGCGGCCTTGGGAGAGCGTGCGCTCCATCATTTCAAGATCGCGCGCGCTGTTGCCGAGCTCGAGGATGGCGGCCTCTTCAAGTGAAGCGAGGCGCGCACGCTCGTTGTCGAGTTTGCGTCTCAGTCCTTTGAGTTCGAGCAGTCCGGTCGAATAGGCGGTTTCGGCCTGACGGACGCGGTCGCCGGTGCCGGAGCCGAGACTGTCGAGCCGGCGTTCGTTGTCGACGGTGATGGCCAGGCGGTTGACTTCCATCTCCTTTATGTCTATGCGGGTGTCGAGTTCATCGAGAGCTGACCGGTTTGACAGCCTCAGTTGGTCGAGCTGATTTTTCTTTACGATGTGGCTGTCGTGGAGATTACGGAACTGGGTCTCCGACTCGTGGAGATCGAGCTGGAGAAGAGGGGTGCCAGCTGAGACGCTGTCGCCGGGCTGTGCGTAGACGGCTATTATGCGGCTCGACACGGGAGAGTTGACAATCTCCTCGAATGCCGGCACCATGCGTCCAGATGCTGCTACAGTTGTCCTGAGCGGACCTTTTTCGGCCTTGCCCATGGTCAGATCGGATGCCTTCACCGTTTTGGCGCCGATGAAGGTTATGCCCCATATCAGGATTGCCGCAGCCGGCACGAGCCACGCGGCGGTGCGAAGCCATTTTTTGCGCCGCGCGTTGCTGATCTCTTGTTTGTCTATGATTCGATCCATAAAATGTCTGTTTTGCAGATTAATTTTTACACCACAAAATAACATACATTTTGGATTTGAGTCAAGCGTTATTGAAAATCAGCGGATTATGGGGTGTATGCCTGTCCGAAACCGTACACGCCGACATTTCTAAGCCTGCCGGCTACCCTTTTACAACCTCTCCTTAAACAAAACGGCCGTCAGAATTGTAAATAAAAATAGCTAATTTTAATTGTCATGAAACCTAAGACTGTATTAACGGGGCTGTTGATGGGTGCGATAGCTACTGCAGGACTGACAGCTCAGACACCCAACATCTCATTCGGCATAGGCTCTGACGGAGTGACGTTCAATCTGAACACCTATCCTTATTACTATTATGACGGGATGTATCCGCCCCCATATCATCGTCCGCATCGACCCGTCTAAGGAGTTCCTTTGACCCCCAAGCAGTATAAGAAGGCAGTAAAAAAGTATATGAAGCAACAGGAAAAATACGCAAAAAAGTATTACAAGCATCACCGAAAGCATCATCATCATCACGATGACGACTGATCAGCGGAATCGATAGGTGATGTAGGCTGTCGATTCTTCGGGCGCGTCGTTGTCTGAACGGGTGAAGTTGCGGCTACGCACCTCGCGCTCGCAAGCGGCGCGGACTTTGGGATCAGTGGCTGCGGGGGCGTCGCCACCCTGGAATGAGACAGATTTGACTTTGCCGTTGCGGTCGATCTTCACCATCATTTCGACGCTGCCGGTGACAGAGCTGGGCACGTCGTTGTAGCGCGGCATGGCCCATCCGCCGCCTACGCGTCCGGTACCACGCCCGTTGACAGCGGCTATGCTGCCTGTCGGGCGGCCTGCATCGCCCTCTGTACGTGCACGATTGTCGGCGTTATTTTTGCCTGCGTTGCGGAATGCGCTCTGAGTCTGTGATGTAGCCTTGCGGCGGGCTTCGGCCTCTTCTTTCTGTTTTTTAAGTTCTTCAGCAGACGGTCCTTGAGGCTTTGGCTGCTGTCTTTTCTCAGCCTTGACTTCTGATGGAGCTGTTTGGGTGACCGGCTCCGGCGCTTCGCCTGGAGTGCCTTGATCAACCACTTCCATACCGGTCTGCGGAGCGGCTTCGGCGAGATTGTTTTCGACTGTCTCGTTGAGAGCCGGCGCCGGATCGGCGATCTTAGGCGACTTGGGTTTGGGCAGGTCGAGCAGTTCGGCATACTCGTCATCGAGGACGATCTCGCTGTCGTGTTTCGGCGGCCATTCTTTATCGGAGCGTCCCGGAGTGATAGAGTCGAGCATCATCCACGCGATCACTGTTGCCACAATCACAGCGGTGCAAATAGCTGAATATATGCGCGGACGGGAGTTCATTTATCAGATGATTGTTGCGGTTGACCAGAGATCGGCCTGGTGGCGAGAACCATTTTCATGGAATTTTCGGCTCCGAGATTCAGCACCTCGACCACTTTGCCGTAAGGCACCTCTACATCGGCATATACTGCGATGCCGCTCTCGGGATCCTGAGTCCTGATGACCTGAAGATATTCGATCAGACGGTCGTTCTCGACCGGCATCAGCTCAGAGTTGTCATAGCTGACATATAAGTTGGATTGGGCGTCAATAAAGACTCGGGTGGTAGGTTTGGCCGGAGTCTGCTCGGCGCTTTCAGGCAGATTTATGTCGAGAGCTGTCGGAAATACGAATGTCGAGGTTACCAGAAAAAAGACGAGCAACAGGAAGATGACGTCGGTCATCGAAGCCATCGAGAAAGTTGCCATCATGTCTTGTTGTCGTTTGAGTGCCATGGCGATGACTTATTGGGCGGGTTCGTTAAGGAGATCCATGAAGTCCATGGTGCGGGCTTCCATGAGGTTCATAACCTTGTTGATGCGCGCCACAAGATAGTTGTAGGCAAACAGGGCAATGATGCCTACAACGAGACCGGCGACTGTTGTGACAAGCGCGGTGTAGATGCCGCCTGCGAAATCTCCGATCGACGCGGCGTTGCCCGACGATGCGATGGCGAAGAATGCCTGGACCATGCCGATGACAGTGCCGAGGAACCCGAGCATCGGGGCTCCGGCTGCGGTAGTGGCGAGCCAGGGCAGGCCTTTGCTGAGTGCGGCAATCTCGAGGTTGCCTGTGTTCTCGATGGCCACGAGCACGTCGTTCATCGGGCGGCCGATGCGGCTGATGCCTTTGGCGATAAGGCGGGCGTAGGGCGAAGATGTGCTTTTGCAGAGGTTGAGAGCCGACTCGATTTCCCCTTCGTGGATATAGTCTTTGATGCGCTTCATGAATGTGTCGTCAAGACGCGAGGCCTTATATGTCGCGATGGAGCGCTCGAAAAATATGTATATGCTTATGACTGCGAGAACGGCGAGTGGGATCATGATCCATCCGCCTTCGACGCACAGTTCCCAGATTGAAAGTTCAGGCGCCTCGACAGGCTGAGCCGAAATCATTTCGGAAAGGGCGGTTGTGCCGGAGTCGGGCGCGGTTGAACCGGTTAGGGCTGCGGCTGCGGTCTGGATTGTATCTGCAACGGCTATGGGAACTTGAGCTAAGACTGACATGATGAAGAATAGATTTTATTGTGTGATGATGAGTCTGCTTGTTATCGCAGAGCTGTTTTGTAGCGTTTGATGGTTTCTGCGAGGCCTAAATACAGGGCGTCGCAGATGAGAGCGTGGCCTATCGACACTTCGTTGAGGTAGGGCACATTGCGGCGGAAATATGCGAGATTGTCGAGGTCGAGGTCATGGCCGGCGTTGACGCCGAGCCCGAGTCTGTGAGCGGCATCGCTTGCGGCGGCATACGGAGCCACGGCTTTGGCGGGGTCGGTGCGGTAGGCGTCAGCGTAAGGCTTGGTGTAGAGTTCGACGCGGTCGGTTCCTGCCTTGGCTGCTGCTGCAATCATCTCGGGATCCGGATCGACGAAGATGGAAGTGCGTATACCGGCTTCTTTGAACGTGTCGACGATGCCGGTAAGGAAGTCGAGATGCTTGACAGTGTTCCACCCGGCCGATGAAGTCAGTGCGTCGGGGGCGTCGGGAACCAGAGTCACCTGTTCGGGGCGTACTTTGAGTACGAGGTCGATGAACTCGGGCGACGGATAGCCCTCGATGTTGAATTCGGTCTTGATCAGCGGACGGAGTCTGAACACATCGTCGTGCCGGATATGGCGCTCGTCCGGTCGGGGATGGACTGTGATGCCGTCTGCACCGAACGACTCGCAGTCGCAGGCCACGTCCTCAACGCAGGGGCGGTTTTCTCCGCGGGCGTTACGGAGAGTGGCTACTTTGTTTATATTAACACTGAGGTTGGTCATTGCTTTTAATCAACAGGCTTTAAGATCAGCCGTGAATTGGCGAAATGGAAAAATATTCGTAAATTTGTATTTGCAAATGTTTCTGCAAATTTAGTCAGAAATAATAAAACGACGAAAGAATTAGTGTCAAAAGATTTCAAAACATATCAAGTAGACGAGCTTTATCCGGCACATGAAGGATCGAGCCACCTGCTTCTGGGATGTCGGCGCGACGATTATTCGGCGTCGCGGATAGCCAGAGCTGTCGAGGACTGTGACGCCCACCTTCTCAATCTCAACGTGATGAGCGACGATGACAATGCCTACGACCTTCTGGTCGACATACGTGTCAACCGCCTGAGCGGGGAGTCTGTCGCCCGGTCGCTCGCGCGATATGGCTACGAAGTGCTGGATTTCTCGCACGGAGACATGGCCGACGGTGATGATTCGACGCTGAAGAGTCGCGTCGACGAACTCTTGCGCTATCTTAATATGTGAGTCCCCCCCTAACACGATATAGAAATGAAAATAGCAGTGTACGGCAGTCGTCGCCAGGACGGGCATTTGCCCGAGATCGAAGCCTTTATGAAACGGCTCGGAGAGACCGGTCAGGAAGTGGTCATGCACCCGAAGCTGTACAAATATCTGCGCGGCTCGATGCTGCAGTCGCTCGGAGCCGTAAGGCGGGTGACTGATGTGAGCGATTTTACGGCCGATGTGGCTGTGAGTATAGGTGGCGACGGAACATTCCTGCGCACGGCGATGTGGCTCGGGGGGCAGGATATACCGATAGTTGGTATCAACACCGGTCATCTTGGATACATGACAGCGCTTGGCGTTGACAGTCTCGTCTCGTTGCCCGATCTATTGCAGTCGGGCAATATGCAGACCGAGCGCCGCGGTCTGATAGAAGTCGTCAGCCCGTCGCTGCCGACATGGCCTTTCGCGCTCAACGAGGTCACCGTGTCGAAGGACGACAGCGCGTCAATGATCACGACGCGGGCGATGCTTGACGGAGAACTTCTCGCTGACTACAGGGCTGACGGTCTCATAGTGGCTACGGCTACCGGAAGCACTGCCTACAATCTGTCGGTGGGGGGGCCGATTATCGAACCCCGGACACCCGTATGGGTCATATCTCCGATTGCCGCCCATGCGCTGACAATGAGGCCTCTTGTGGTAAGTGACTGTTCTGCGCTGACGCTGTGCCCCGATGCGAGAGCCGAGCATTTCAGACTGTCGGTCGACGGTCGGTCAGTGTCGCTGCCGGTCGGCACGGAAGTCAGTCTGCGCAGGGCCGATTTTGAGGTCAAGGTGCTTCATGTGCCAGGATCGTCGTTCAGTGAGACGCTGCGTAACAAACTTCACTGGGGAGTGGACTGACGAGTGGGGCGGTATATCTGCGGCAGCGGTTTTTTCGAGCATCCGGCGCTTGGCCAGGTCAGATATACGGTCAGGCCGTCGGCGCGTCGATTTGTGGCGCGGTGGAAAGGCGGAGTGCTGCATGTGACGCTTCCGCCGGCCACTACAATAGCGGATCTTGACGGGGTGATAAGGCAGATGCTGCCCCGGCTGCTGTCCCGCAGGCCTCGCGAGGCGATGTATGAATTGGGTCGAGAAATGGCGTTCGAGCTGTTCTCGGTTCGGGTAACCGGAGTGAAAGGCTACGGGCGGAGGTGTTCGCTTCATCAGACCGGACGGATGCGTTTCGAGATAAGGATCGACGGGCAGGCTGATCCTGGGAATCCTGACGTCGAGGCTTTGATAAGCCGTATGATGAAGAAGCTGGCGGCGTATGTCGCGAAGGATGTTCTGATTGGTCAGGCCGAGATGGTTGCCGCGCGTATCGGCGTGAGTCCGGCCGAGTGGTGTCTGTCATCGGGGCGCAGGACGCTCGGGCGTTGCAGCTCGCGAAAGGAGATAGCGCTGAGCGTGGTTCTTGTGTTTCTGCCGGAGAAATTGCGTGAGTATGTGATATGCCACGAACTCGCTCATCTGAGCGAAATGAACCATTCGCCGCGCTTTCACGCGCTTTGTGACAGATATTGCAATGGCTGTGAGCGAGAGCTCGCAGCCGAGCTGAAAGCGTTTGTTATTCCGGTTGTGTGACGGAGTCGGTCGGCTCGGACAGCCTGTCGGGGTCGTCTTCGAGTTCCTGCAGCTCGGACGGATGCTTGAGGAAATACTGGTGCAGCATTTCGGAGATGTCGAAGTAGAATCCCGCCGGATCGTTGTTGTTTCGCGGGTTGACGCTGATATAGTCGTAGTACGGCGGTTCGAAACGCTGGCCTGTGGCAGTGAAACCGGCAAGATTTAGCAGATCGTATTCGTGCTCTGGGTATACGACCACGCGGGCGGTCTCGGGGTCGGTCCCCGTGCCTGACGAGGCTATGACAAGCAGAATATGGTTTAGTTTGTACTGCCAGATTTTCGCAAGATCGAATTTGCCGTTTTTCTCGTATGCCGCAACCCTGTGGGCGAGTTGCTGTATGTTGACCGGATTGTCCTCGATGGCCGCGAGCGCATAGTCGAGGATCATCTGGCGTTCGGAACGCGACCGTGATGTCTTCTGATAGATCGGTTTGAGTACGTCGAGCTGCGCGGGTCTGAAAACGCCGCGATATGGATCGTAGTCCTCCTGGAAGAATGTGCCGTAGTAGAAATATTGGAATTGCAGATCGGTCATGGTCGTGTCATTGGCCATGAAACTTTTCAGTAGCGAGGGGTAGTAGAATTCGGACTCGGGATCGGTTGAAGCCTCTTTAATCGCTTTCAGATCGGGCTTGCCGAGCGAGGAGTGCGTGACGGCGGAAACAGCGACCGGAAGCGCAGTGGAAACGGCAAGGATCAAGATTTTCAGGAATGTTTGAAACTTCATCTATGATTGTTTTCTACAAAGATACGGAAAAACGGGTCGCCAGCGGTTGCAGGTAACAGTGTTTTTGCAACAATTTGCATTTTTTTGCATAGAAAGACAGCCCGTCGCCTTTGCGGGCGACGGGCTGTGAGTCAGTATGGTCTGATGGTCAGACGGTCGGTCAGCCGAGTTGTGAGTCGGGGTTGAGATTGGCTGCCTCGATGTCTTTGAAATAGCGGTAAGTGCTGACTTTCAGTTCGGCGCAGGCGTCTTCGTCGGCGACGATGAGAGCTTTGGGGTGCAACTGGAGTGCAGAGATTGTCCACATCTGAGAGATGCCGCCCTCTACGCCGTGCTGAAGGGCGCGGGCTTTGTTGTGGCCGTTGACGATGAGGAGTACGCTGCGGGCTGCCATGATTGTGCCGACACCGACAGTAAGGGCGGTCTTGGGGACAAGGTTGACGTCGTTGTCGAAGAAGCGCGAGTTGGCGATGATGGTGTCCTGAGTGAGGGTTTTCATGCGGGTGCGCGAGGTGAGTGAAGATCCAGGCTCATTGAAAGCGATGTGACCGTCGGGGCCTACGCCTCCGAGGAAAAGGTCTATTCCGCCGTAGGATTTGATTTTCTCTTCGTAGCGAGCGCACTCTGCGATGGGGTCTTCGGCGTTGCCGTTGAGAATGTTGACGTTCTCAGGCAGGATGTCGATCTGATTGAAGAAATTGGTCCACATGAAGGTGTAGTAGCTCTGTTCGTGGTCACGGGGAATGCCGCAGTATTCGTCCATATTGAAAGTGACTACGTGGCGGAACGAAACTTTGCCCTCTTTGTTGAGCTTGATGAGGTGCTTGTACATGCCGAGGGGCGAGCTGCCGGTGGGGCATCCGAGCACGAAGGGGTGTTCGGCCGTAGGTTTTGCTTCGTTGATGCGGGCTGCGACGTAATTGGCTGCCCAGCGCGACACTTCGTCGTAATTGTTTTCGATTATAAGTCTCATTGGAATGACAGTTGGGTTATTGTGGTTGTTGATTGATATGCAAAGGTACTAATTATTTTGTTTGGCGCGGCTGATGACGGGCAGAATATAGTCCCAGACGAGGTTGAGCTGCTTCTGGTAGGTATGCGAGCCGGCAGTCATGGCCACGACTGTGTCGTAATCGGGAATTACTACGATGAATTGCCCGAACGATCCGTCGGCGCGGTATGCGTTGTGGCGGCAGCGCCAGACTTGATAGCCATAGCCCTGCACCCAGTCGCTGTTGGCGAAGTCTTCGTCGGTAGGTATGTATTCGAGACTGTTGGGGGTTCCTTGGACGGATTGAACATGGCGCGCCGACATACGGTCGATCCATTCGGCCGGCACGAGTTGTTTTCCCTGCCACTTACCGCGGTCGAGCATCAGTTGGCCGGTCTTGGCAAGGTCTTCGGTGCGCAGATGCAGTCCCCATCCCCCGGTGTTGATGCCCTCGGGACTTTCGTCCCATACGGCTCCTTCGATGCCGAGCGGTTCGAAAAGCCGTGTTGAGAGGTAATCGAGCAGTTTTTGTCCGGAGCGGATTTGTACGGCCGCGGAGAGCATATATGTAGCCATGCTGTTGTAACTGAACACGGCCCCGGGCTCGTATTCGACGGGTGAGGCAAGAAACTGGGCGATCCAGGAAGAGGCAGTGTCGTTTTTAGTTATCGAAGTGTAGAGTTCCGGGGCGTGGGCGTGGCCGCTCGACATGGTGAGCAGGTCCTCGACTGTCATCTGCGCGAGATTGCTGCTGACTGAGTCAGGCAGATAGCCGGGAAATATGTCGACTATGTGTTCGTCGAGGCTGAGCAGGCCGTCGGCGATCGCCATGCCGACACCGAGAGAGGTGAATGTTTTGCTTACAGAATATAATACGTGGAGTGAGTCGGGATGCGCACCATTGGCCCAGTGTTCATAAATGACGCTGTCGTCGCGGACAATCATCACGCTGTGGAGATCGATACTGTCGGCGGCAGCCTTGGCCCAGAGGCTGTCCATGGCCGAGGCAAGGCGTTCTGTCGTCTCGCTGCGGGGCAGGCTGACGGTGTTGCAGTCGTTGCAGCCGGAACGGTCTGAATAATGATGGATTAGCGCTGCAGCGAGGAGGGCTGTGGCACACCCGAAGGTGATTTTCCCGATAAGGTTGATTTTCATTGGCCTGTCGAATTTTAAAGATTTTAAGTAGCGGGATGGATATGGGAAAGATTAATTGTTCTAAACAAAAACAGGCCAACTTGAATAGTCGGCCTACTGAATGTTATGAGAGTGATAATGATTGGATGAGTGGGCGCTGAGGGATTCGAACCCCCGACCCTCTGCTTGTAAGGCAGACGCT
>CAJUMI010000024.1:0-29153 GCA_910587545.1 uncultured Muribaculaceae bacterium
AGAACTATACTCTTGACACCCCCCTCCCGCCAACCGGAAAAATCCGCTGACCCTATATAAGCAAGCTCTTGGAGCTCTCCCCGATGTTAAAAAAAGTGCTTTTAAATGAAATAAGCCGGAGTTTTACTAACTTTGTACAAACAATATAAAGAGACTCTGCGACAACGTTGAGAACGTCAATAATATATATCATAGCTCTGCTGTTGCTTCCTTCGCTTTGCATGGCTTTTAGCCGTGATGCAGACGAGGAACTTGTCATAAAGCCGCCTATTGCTTTAGGCGACAGGATGCTCGCAGATACAACTGCAGTTACAGATTCAATTCTTGCCTCAGACTCGGTAAAACTGATGCCCGATACGACCCCGTTGCAAGCCACTGCGCCTGACACCACCGCTCTGCGCAAAAGTCGCATCGTGCGAGAAAAGGTCGATCTCGAGACTACCGTCGACTTCTCAGCCAGAGACTCCATGCTGATCATACGCCGCGACTCGGCCTTCATGTACGGCGAAAGCTCCGTAACCTACGGTCAGATCAAGCTCGACGCTGCTCAGATCGAGATGGATCTCTCCGACAACACCGTATATGCCGTCGGGCGCGTCGATTCGCTCGGCGAAGTAGAAGGCAAACCGATTTTCAACGATAACGGCACCGAATATGAAGCCGCCACTATGCGCTATAACATGGCTTCCGAAAAAGGCTTCATCACCAATGTCGTCACCCAGCAGGGCGAAGGCTATCTCACCGGGGGCAACACAAAGAAAGCCAATGACGGGTCATTCTACACCCAGAACGGTTTCTACACGACCTGCGACGATCACGAATGTCCACACTTCGGCTTTCAGCTTACCAAGGCAAAGATACAGCCCGGCAAGAACATCGTCACCGGACCGGCCTACATGGTGCTCGCAGGCCTGCCGCTGCCGCTTGCAGTACCGTTCGGATACTTTCCTTTCACCGACAGTTACTCGTCAGGCGTCATAGTCCCGACATTCGGCGACGACTATAACCGCGGCTTCTACCTTAGCAACGGCGGCTACTATTTCGCGATAAGCGACAACATCGACGCCGCAATCACGGGCGAAGTCTACACCAAAGGCTCGTGGGGTCTGCGCGCACAGTCAAACTATGTAAAGCGATACAAGTATTCGGGCAACTTCAACCTCAGCTACCTCAAGACGATCTACGGAGAGAAAGGCGACCCCGACTATTCGACCCAGACCAACTTCCAGATCATCTGGTCGCACACACAGGACTCCAAGGCCAACCCCAACATGAAACTTTCGGCAAGTGTCAACTTCACCACCAGCGGCTACTCGCGCAATGATCTCGAATCATACTATTCGCCGTCGTTCACCGAAAACACCAAGAGTTCGACCGTCAACATGACCTACCGCATACCTAACTCCAAATGGTCATTCTCAACGACTCTCAATGTGTCGCAGCGAACCCAGGACTCGACGCTGGCCGTATCATTCCCCAACCTGACGGTGTCGATGTCTCAGACCTACCCTTTCAAACGCAAGAAACGAGCGGGCGACGAAAAGTGGTATGAGAAGATCAAGATGTCGTACTCCGGACAGTTTCAGAACTCTCTTACCGCCAAGCAGGACGTGTTCTTCAAAAAAAGCCTGATCAAAGACTGGCGCAACGGCATGCGCCACGAGATACCCATCTCAGCGACATTCAACGCATTCAACTATCTCAACATCACTCCGTCGATAAGGCTCACTGACCGAATGTACACAAGCAAGGTGCGCCGCCATTGGGACGAGGCGCGAGGCGTCGAAGTCTGCGACACCAACTATAACTTCTACAACGTCTACGACTTCACGACCTCGGTATCGCTTGACACCAAGCTCTACGGTTTCTATCAGCCGATAGGCTTCCTCAAGAAAAAGATCAAGATGGTGCGCCATGTGCTGACTCCGTCATTGTCGTTCAACTACTCGCCCGACTTCGGCTCAGGCTTCTTCGGTTATTACGGACAATACCAATATCTGGGCGCAAACGGACAGTCACTCGTCAAGCGCTACAGCTACTTCCCCAACGCGCTCTACGGAGTCCCGAACGAAGGCAAGACCGGTTCTCTGACCTATTCGCTATCGAACAACCTCGAAATGAAAATCAAGAGCGACAACGATTCGATCGGCGAAAAGAAAATATCGCTCATCGAGAACCTGCAGCTGTCGCAGAGCTATAATTTCGCGGCCGACTCGATGAATTTCAGCGACATCAACTCGTCGATACTCATCCGCGTCACAAAGGGGTTCAACCTAAACCTCAACGCCGTATGGGATGTCTATACCTACAAGCTCAACGAATACGGCAATCCTGTGAGAGTCAACATACCCCGCTGGAAAGCAGGTAAAGGCATCGGCCGTCTAAGGTCGACAGGCACATCATTTTCCTATACATTCAACAACGACACATTCAAACGCAAAAAAGACAAGCGCGACAACAAAAAGAACAACAATACAGATCCCGAGAACGGCGACCAATATGAACGCGACCAAAACGATCGCAACGGCGACAGCAACGGATCAGGAGAATTCAGCTCCGACGGCTACCTGAAGTGGACCGTGCCATGGAGTCTGTCGGTCAACTATTCAGTGTCATACGCCTACGGCGCCTTCAACAAGGAGAAGCTAGAATATGACGGACGCATAACGCAGAATCTCAGTTTCTCAGGCAACATACAGCCCACAAAGAACTGGAACTTCTCTTTTTCGGCCTCTTATAACTTCGACACACACAAGATAGCCTATATGAACTGTAACATCGGACGCGATCTCCACTGCTTCACTATGAGTGCAAGTTTCGTTCCTGTAGGTCCTTACAAAAGCTATAACTTCCATATATCCGTCAAATCCTCTCTTCTGAGCGATCTGAAATACGACAAACGTTCGTCGCGCTCCAACGGCATTATCTGGTATTAGAGTTTTTCACAACACAAACGTCAACAATGAAATTCATTTCCTGGAACATAAACGGCCTGAGAGCCGTCTGCGGTAAGGGCTTCGCCGACATTTTCGCCAACCTCGACGCAGATTTTTTCTGCCTTCAAGAGACAAAACTGAGTCCCGGCATCGACGTGCCCCAATTCGACGGCTATTTCTCCTATTGGAGTCTTGCCGAGAAGAAAGGCTACTCCGGCACAGCCATCTACAGCCGTCACGAACCTCTCGCCGTGAGTTATGGCATCGGTCTGACTCAGCACGACCGCGAAGGCCGGGTCATCACCCTCGACATGGACGACTTCTATCTTGTCACCGTCTACACTCCCAACTCCCAGGATCAGCTTGCAAGACTGGACTACCGCATGGAATGGGAAGCCGCGTTTCGCGATTACCTGAAAGGACTTGACAGCCGGAAACCGGTGATTGTCTGCGGCGACATGAACGTTGCCCACAAGGAGATCGACCTCAAGAATCCAAAGACCAACCGTCGCAACGCCGGCTTCACCGACGAGGAACGCGCTGAATTCACCAAATTGCTCGACACCGGCTTTGTCGACACTTTCAGACTCAAATATCCGGATCTGACCGACGCCTACAGCTGGTGGAGCTATCGCATGAGAGCACGCGAGAAAAACGTCGGATGGCGCATCGATTACTTTGTGGTATCAGAGCGCCTGGCTCCGAAAGTGACCGATGCCGGCATCCGCGCCGACATCTTCGGTTCAGACCATTGCCCTGTCTCTCTGGAGCTGGCATTATAGATAAAAAACGCTATTAAGACACGAAGGGCGATTTGCTTGATTGCAGATCGCCCTTCGCACTTATTTTTTCGCAAGTAGCCGTCAGTCGCCCATGGTGCGGAGCAGTTCGTCGTTGTCGCGGGTACGCTCCATGCGGTCTTTGATAAATTCCATCGCCTCGATCGAGTTGCGGTCGGAGAGGAAGCGGCGGAGTATCCACATGCGGTTGAGCGTTTCGGGACGCAGAAGCAGATCGTCGCGGCGGGTGCTGGAAGCCATGATGTCGACGGCCGGAAAAATGCGTTTGTTGGAGAGCTTGCGGTCAAGCTGAAGCTCCATATTGCCTGTGCCCTTGAATTCCTCGAAGATCACTTCATCCATCTTGGAGCTCGTCTCGGTCAGAGCTGTCGCGATGATCGTGAGCGAGCCTCCACCTTCTATGTTACGGGCGGCACCGAAGAAGCGTTTGGGCTTCTGGAGTGCATTGGCGTCGACACCGCCCGACAGAATCTTTCCCGAGGCGGGCGAGACAGTGTTGAACGCGCGCGCCAGACGCGTGATAGAGTCGAGAAGTATCACAACATCGTGGCCGCATTCGACCATACGCTTTGCCTTCTCCAGAACGATGCCGGCGATCTTGACATGACGGTCGGCAGGCTCGTCGAAGGTCGATGCGATCACTTCGGCATTGACGCTGCGCATCATGTCGGTGACTTCCTCGGGACGCTCGTCGATGAGGAGTATCATGATATAAGTCTCGGGGTGATTTTCGGCGATAGCGTTGGCAATATCCTTAAGAAGAATAGTCTTGCCGGTCTTGGGCGGCGCCACGATCAGACCACGCTGCCCCTTGCCGATCGGCGAGAACATGTCGACTACGCGGGTCGAGAGATTGGACGTCGTGCCGCTTGTCAGATCGAACTTTTCGTCGGGGAAAAGGGGTGTCAGGTGCTCGAACGGCACACGGTCGCGGATAAAGTCGAGCGAACGGCCGTTGACTCGCTTAACCGACGAAAGCGGGAAATACTTTTCACCCTCGCGTGGGGGACGCACTATAGCCTCTACGACATCCCCTGTCTTGAGGCCGTACTGCTTGATTTGCTGCTGAGTCAGATAAACGTCGTCGGGCGACGGCATATAATTGAAATCAGCCGAGCGCAGGAACCCGAAGCCCTGGTTGTCGACCTCGAGCACTCCGGTTGCCTCGATAAGATCCTCGAAATCGTAACGGGGCAACTGAGGGAACTGGATGCGGTCCTGATTGTGTTGCTGATTCTGGTTGTTTCGGTTCTTTTTCTTTTTTCCCTGCCCTTGCTGATTGTTGAGCGGTTGCTGGCTATTGGCGGTCGGCTCACCGATCACAATCGGAGCGGAGACCACAGGCTGCTGGGGAGCCTGTTGTGCCTGACGCTCGGCTTCCTCTCTCTCTCGCTGCGACCGCGGAACAAATTTCTGACCGCCGCTACGGGGAAAAAACTGTCCGAAGGCGGAGTCTTTAGGGCGAAAATCCATCTGACGCTGAATACGCTGTTCTTCTCCGACCGCAGGATGATGCTCCTCAGGTGTCTCTTTAGGCTGTCCGTCTTCACCGTGCTGAGGCTCGGCAACTTCGGGTCTATCGGCCTGTATGGGCTCGGCGGCGATCGGTTCGGCCTTTTCAACTACGGGTTCGGCCATCTCTGTCACCTCGGCAGAGGACTTAGCGGCGGCGACGTCGACCTTGCGGGGACGTCCGCGACGCTTCTGCTGTGGGGCGGCTGCCTCTACAGGTTTAGCCTCTACGGCAGGTTGATCTTCGGCGGCAGGCTTTTCAGCCACCTTGGCTGCAACAGGAGCCTGCTCGGCCGCAGCCTGTTGCACCGGCTGATTCTTAGCCTTGCGACCGCGTTTTTTTGGTGCCGGCGCCGATTCTTCAGAATCCTGTTTATCCTTATTGTCATTAGTTTTGCCTGCCGCACGGCCACGCTCTGAATCAGGTCTGCGCTTCGACACGGCGGCTCCTGAAGCCGCGCGGTCGATGGCCTGTTGGTCAAGTATGTTATAGATAAGATCTTCTTTTTGTGAAAGGTCGATTTTTTTGATACCCATGGCCTCTGCTACCGATTTCAGTTCAGAATCAGCCATCTCGTTGAGTTGTGAGATATTATACATAAATTATTAATTTCAGCGTCGGAGAAACAGATTATTCTCAGAATTTACATTGAAAACCGATATTGCGCGTCATATTATTGCAGCAATTATCGAAACTAAAAAGTGTTGTTTTGTTGGTGGATGAATTAATTTGCGGAACGGTCAAGTCTCGCCTTGAGAAACATACCTGACAGAAACCGGACATCGCTGATAACCCGGAGTAAGTTTAATTCCATCTAAAGTTCCCGTTAATTTTAGTACAAAGTTACATCTTTTGATAGAAAAAACAAAATTTTAGCTACAAAGTTCGCAAAAGATCTCACCAAGGCAATGATTCACACTGAAACGAGGCCCGGATTTTTCCAAATCCGGGCCTCATATACTTTTATTAATTCAATGACAATCAACGCACTGTCACCTTCACTCCTCCCAAACCGGCTTTAACTACATAAACTCCGGCAGGACAAGGAACCGCAACACAGTATCTGATAGCTTCGCCCAGGCCAGTTCAATATTCTCGAAATCGGCCTTTTCTTACTCCTCGAGCAGAAGATCGACATACCACTCCATCGCCGCGATCTTGTCTTCAAGGTATCTAAAATCGAGCATCCTACCGTCAATACGTCCCCACCCGTTATAAGCCTGATAGGAAATCGGCAGTGTCATCACTACTTTATGCTTGCCTGCCGGGATGCCGAGTTCAGGCAAAAGCTCACCGATTCAGTCGTCAAGCGCCCGACATGCGAGATTGGCATATGACCCCAGCTGACGGTGTAGAAGCCATTCCCACATATCCTTGTCGGCATGAGTAAAGTTAGCCTCGCCGAAAGTATATTTACGGTTGAGATATGACGAATAGTCTTCGCCTACCTCACGCTCGCCGTGTGTCCGGCCGTCAATCATCAAAAATCCATCGAAAAGCCATGATTTGTGACCATCGGGATATTCATGTACCAGATACTGCGTAAACAATTCCTTGTTCCAGTCCGGACGATGGCGGGAACCTACCCAAATCAAAGCAAGGTCATCAATCGTGCCGAACTGTTGAGCGTTGGTAATGACGAAAACTAATGCAAAAAACAGAGTTGACATTGATCGGAGAGCGTTCATGGACAGATCGTGTTATCTTCCTATTTTACGGCAACTTTTACGCTCCTTGATCCGACACAGACGACATAGATACCGGGATCGCATGGCACAGTTATGCCATATTCGAGATCTGCCGTTCGCTGCATGGCACCGGCGGCATAGACGAGCTTGCCGTCGACCGAATAGACTGCAACGCCTGTGACACCTTCATCGGCAATATAGATAGCCCCGTCAAGTCCATAAGCCAAAACACGGTCGGCCAGCTTGACGTCGTCGATTCCGGCCGAAGGCTCCTTATCCCACGCCGACTCCACATGGCGCTTGTTGAGGATCGTTGCAAGCCGGTTGAGGAGCTCCATATCTTTCGGATGCCCCGAATGTTCAAGGTCATAGACAGCCTCGAAACCCGAATAATAGGCCACGGGCATAAATCCGAACACGCCATTCTCTTCGAATGCATCTATGTAGTCGATTAGCCTTTGGTGATAGACAGGCGAGTTTTCATAGAGCACACTGTTCTGCGGGGTGATTCTATAACGGTTACCCGATTGTGTCGCAGGATCGTATGTCCAGCCGAAATTATATCCCTCAAATTCCACCTCCATACCCATGCCGTCGTGGTCCCAGGCATAATCGATGGCCTGCTGGAGATATTTCTTAGGACGGTTGCTCTGGAAATAATATCCGGGCTGGATATAAGCCACGTCTACCCCCATTTCCTGCCAAGCATCAGCTGACTGCGACGGAAGGATATCCGAATTGTTATCGCGCAACAGATAAGGGATCCAATATATTCTGCAATTCTTATCTTTATAGTATTTATTAATTTCAATGGTCATTTGCTCGTCGCGACCGGAGAATGTCTCATTGGTCCAATACACCCCGTCGAGATCAAGATGCTTGAAACCGGCCTTGTCCCACTCGCTGAAAAGGAGATCGGCATACCATTTCATGCCTTTAATACGGTCAGCACTCTGGGTAAAATCAAGTTTCACGCCGTCAATCTCACCCCAAATGTCAGATTTGGTCTCAGCCACAGGGAGCGTGAACACTACCTTATGCTTATGTCCGGGAGCACCAAGTTCAGGTATCATCTCGTCGATAAGATTGTCAAGCGCGCGACAGCCGTTGCCGCTATATGTGCCTAACTGCTCGTGAAGAAGGCGCTCCCAATCCTTGCGTTTAGCGCCAAAGACAGATGCAGCAGATTCTCCGAACGACACTTGCTGGCCAAGCTCGTTGTAAGCGACAAACTCGATCATAAGAAAGCCGTCAAACATCCACGACTTCGTTCCATCGGGGTAAGTGTGATATACATACGGAGCAAACAGATCTTTGTTCCAGTCCGGACGATGCTGACTACCGATATAGATCAACGCGAGATCATCGATATCCGTTGCAGTTGAAAACTGTGCATATGACATAAGTGAGGAAAGCAGCATGCCCGCCGCAATAACTATTTTTTTCACAGAAGTATATTATTTTAGGTTTAGAGATACAAATTTAATGATTTAATTTATTATTCAAAAATGTTTTAATAAAATAATTACAAAACAGTCAACGTCTATACACTCTCAAATCCAGCCGCAAACAGCCCGACTCCCGATCCCGGCCACCGACATGACCAAACGGTTAACATAAACCGGCCTGATTGGGTAATTGAACGCTACTCCTTTATCCAGCCCGACTTGAAGTGGCGACGGTTGATTATGGCGGCCAAACGGTCAAGTAGCCTGCGGTCGCGTTCGCAGGGCGAATTCTCAAAATCATAGACCGCCTGATAACCGGTATAATAAGCCATCGGCAACGTATCGAATACCTTTTCGCGTTCATATCGGTCGACATAGTCCTTGAAACGTTGATGAAACTCAGGAGAGACATCGTAAAGACAGCAGTCGCGAGGAAGCGTGCGCACAAGCGAATCGCCCTTCATGTCGCGATAGAAACCGTAGCCGTCAAACTCGACCTCAAGCCCCATGCCGTGGGATTTGGCAAATTCGATCACCGAATCAAGCTGATCTATCGTAGCGTGAGGCCAGACTGAATAATTAGGCTGCATATAGGCTACGTCGATTCCATTCTTTCGCCAGTCAGCTCTCGCCTTGCCTTGCGAATAAGGCACCCAGTAGACCTTAAGCCCGAGCGAACGGATATGGCCGTTGAGACCGCGGGCAAGGTCAACCGTAGGTTGGTCGAACGACTCTTTGACCCAGTATATGCCGTCGAGATCCAGATTCTTGAACCCGGCCTCTTTCCACTTTTCCAACAGCACATCGACATACCAACGCATGGCCGCAAGTTTATCGTCGATATTATTGAAATCGAGCTTGCGGCCGTCGAGCTCACCCCATTCGGTGAACGAACTGACCGGAATCGGCAGACTGAAAACCACCTTATGGCGGTGAGACGGTCTGCCGAGTTCGGGGATATAGCTGCCGATAAGACCGTCGAGAGCGCGACAGCTGCGGTTATCAGATGTGCCGAGCTGTGCGTCAAGATAGTTAAGCCAATCCTGCCTGTCTGCTCCCGGACCGTTATACTCGCCGAGCGACACTCTTGTTCCGGCTTTGTTATACGTCAGAAAATCAATCATCAGAAAGCCGTCGAACATCCAAGAACGCGAACCGTCCTCGTAAGTATGCACGACATAGGGCTTCAACTTGTCGGCAGTCCACTCCGTGCGGTCGCGGTTGCCTACATATATGAGTACAAGGTCATCGATATCGGTGACATCAGAGAATTGAGCCGACAGCACCGTCGGCGAAAGCATCGCCGACAATGCAGCAGCTATGACCGCAAAAGTGTATTTCATGGCTCAATAACCAAGACAATCGTCAGTCAATCACCTGATTGGAGTCTACTGAAATAGCTTTGACACCTATCGAACGGTTGGTTATCTTGGAAGGCGAGCCACCGTAATAGACTTTCCCCGATCCGGCTCCGGTAACTGTAAGTGTAATCGATGCGTTACAGTCGACAGGACCCGTTCCGAGAATATTGCATTTGACTTCCTCAGCCTGAAGGCCCGAAGCCTCGAGTTTGCCTGTCCCGACATTCTTGAGATTGGCCTTGCGGGTCGAGCCTCCGGCCACGAGATGACCGCTACCGGTCTTTATCGCGAAATCTGCGTTATGGGTCTTTATATTTTCCACTACAAGCGAGCCGTTGCCGATAACCGAGCCTTTAAACTCACGCACCGGCAGCGTCCTGGCAACTCTTACCAGTGAGTCGCCTGAATTCTCTACCTTCTGTAGCGTCATCGAGTAGACATATACCGTCGGCAAATTCTCTACCTTTGCGCCGTCAGCAGCCACCTGGATATTGAGACTGTTCTTCTTATTGGAAAACATAAGCATCTGCGCGGTCTTGGGATCGCATTCGAAATACGCCCAGCCGGCAGAATCAGTCGAACAGTTATATACTACATTTATGCCGTCAGTGACTTTGAGCTCACTGAAATCACCGACATCAAGTTTATAGAGACCATTCTGCGCATTGGCCGTTGTTACGGCTCCGGCGACTGCAATAGCGACAGTCAGTAATTTTGCAAGTTTCATAATTAAAGCGGTTGATATGGTTTTACTTGTATGATATTCTGTGTATTCCCGCCGATGCTTACCCTCACGCCGGCCGGATAATAGATATGACCGTCTCCCAAGAGTTTCAGATCCATCTCCCCGGCGACAAGGCCGCGCAGATCGACCGTTCCGGTCCCTCGCCCGACTACATCGCAGTCGCGGGCCGATCCGCCGAAGATCATTTTTCCGCTGCCGCGTTGTGTCACGGTCATGCGGCTTGCCGTAATCGATGACGCTTTGACCGAACCGCTGCCGATGAGCGAGAAATTGAGTGTCGACGCAAGCAGTTCGCCCCCAACATCAATCTTGCCCGAACCTGTGAGTGAAACATTGACATTCGCGGCCGACAATCGGCCGATCGATATCGACGCCGCGCCCGAAGCCACAAGCGTGAGCTGGTCGGCCGATTTGATATTGTCTGCCATGACTACTGACCGCCCCGAGGCCCGGATAAGCCTGAGATGGCCGTCGTAATAAAGGACGATACTTTTACGCCCGCGCACTGTGGCATACGCATTGACATCGACGAAGACAGCGCTGCCGACATAACGGAAATCCACTCCGGAGAAATCGCCGCCGGCCTCGACAAGTCCGCATGAGTCAGCCGACTCTACGAGATGAAGTTCACACGGCCCGCTGACATGAAGTTCGTCGAATGTCCTGGCTATGGCAGCCGTGGCGGACACCAGTGCCAGAGCTGATATTATAAGACGTAAGATATTCATTGCAAACTCAGTCGTGGTAATATTTCATTTTCCACATACGACAGAATAGCCAAAAGCTCATCGAAAGTCGTGGCTCGGAGCATCGCGATGCGTGTCTGCCGGAAATTGGGAATGCTTTTGAACAGCGGCGAGGCGGCGAGATGGCGTCGAATGTGCAATATGCCCCTGTATTCGTCGATACGGTCAACGCTCTCACGTATCTGACGTCTCAGACATTCGAATTTTTCGGATACGTCAGGCAATCGGACGTCTGACGAGATTCCGGCCTTAAGTTCTGCGAAAATCCACGGGGCACCGATCGACGCGCGCCCGACCATGACTCCGTCGACACCATAACGATCAAACGCGTCGGTGACACGGGCGGCCGAAGTGATGTCACCGTTGCCTATCACAGGTATCGTGAGCCTCGGATTTTCTTTTACCCGGGCTATCATTTCCCAGTCGGCCTCGCCTGTGTACATCTGCGAGCGTGTACGCCCGTGGACGGTAAGCGCCTTAATGCCGCAGTCCTGAAGCTGTTCGGCCAACTCGACAATGATTTTTGAGTTATGATCCCAGCCGAGACGTGTCTTGACCGTCACAGGAAGGCTGACCGCGTCGACCACCGCACGGGTGATCTGCAACATCTTGGGTATATCGCGCAACATGCCCGCGCCCGCGCCCTTGCCAGCGACTTTTTTCACCGGACATCCGAAATTGATGTCTATTATGTCGGGAGAAACAGCCTCGACTATTTTGGCAGCCTCGACCATCGGCTCGATCTCTCGCCCATAGATCTGGATCGCCGTCGGACGTTCGGCGGGATTGATGGTGAGCTTGCGCGTGGTAGCGGCGATATTGCGTATCAGAGCGTCGGCCGAGACAAACTCAGTATAGGTCATGTCAGCCCCGAACTCCTTGCAGATGAGCCGAAACGATTCATCTGTCACATCCTCCATCGGGGCAAGCATGACCGGCCGGTCGCCTAAGTCGATATGTCCTATTTTCATAGTTGTCGTTTTATCATTACAAAATTACGCAATATTTGCCTTTCGGGACTGCATCAGCCGCAAAAAAGAGACATCCTGACCATAAAAAAAGCAAAAAGACCGCATCGCGATCTTTTTGATTAGAGCCTTAAATGTCGACATACGGCCTCTTGTCAGAGAGCCTCGGACGACGACGGGAGATTGTAGCTGAGGTTGGTGATGCAGAAATATGCCGGCACAGTCAGGCCATAGGAGTTCTTGGCTGTCGAATCAACATAGAAAAGCACTTCGTCGACCGTACCGAGCGGCTCCATAGAGATAAACGCCCATTGGTCGAGAAACTGGCCATTGGATATAATTGCATACTTCAAGTGACCGGTGACGGCTCCGTTGCTCACACCGACGATATGAAGCACGAAATTGTCGGAAGCCGTGAACTTTTCGTTGAAGTTCGATCCGTTTTTAGCGCAATAGTATGCATAGCTGGAATTTGTCACATAGGCGTATTTGGGATTGAACTTGCCGTAATTCGACATGCGCATTGAACATTTGTTGTTTTCGAGGGGATTCTCCTTCACTTCAGCATCACTGTTGCCCACAAGGTAGATACCGTTATAGGGATTTTGAGGGATGCAGGCCCACTGGTGCTCTGTCCAGGAATCGGCATAATCTTTGTTGTCATTGACGCGCGAAGGACAGAAACCGTTCCACGACATATCGGTGATGCCGTCCCACTCATAACTCGTCGCCGTATGGCTGAAACTGAAACCTTCAGACACAAAATTTCCAGCGCCCATATCATAGCATCCACTCCAGTAATTATCGGAATTAAAACTGATATCGCTCTGATTGAAGTCTATCATAAAGAGAGGTTCGGACGGTGAATTACCGCTGTCACACGATGACATACCGGCCATAAATAAAAACGCTGCCGAAGCAAGCAATGACGATTTGAATAATTTCATAATAAAAATAAGGGTAGATTGATCGGATTATTAATAAGCGTACTTTAATTGTAATCGAACTGCAAATATACATATAAGTTCGCGCATATCCAAATTCAAATATGATTTCTGAAACAAAATTAGACTGATGCGGCCGAATTTTGCTCTATGATTGATGTTTTTTATTAATTTTGCATAATTAACGTATCGCAATGCAACTGAGCAAGGATAAAAAACGACTGATCTGCATCGTGTCCAGCACTCGCGCCGACTGGGGGCTGCTTTCGCCGCTCGCCCGCGAACTGTCGCGTCACGACGGCTGCAAGGTCAACGTCATCGCTACGAACATGCATCTCAGCCCGCGTTTCGGCATGACTGTCAACGACATAATCGCCGACGGCTTCGAACCTGTAAGAGTATGCATGGAGTGCAATGACGACTCACCTTGTGCGAGAGTCAAAGCCATGTCTCAGTGCATGAAATCAATAGCCGACGCTTTTGAAAGGCTGTCGCCCGATGTGGTAGTCATTCTCGGCGACCGCTATGAGATGCTTGCCGTAGCTTCGGCGGCTGCCGTGATGAGGCTCCCGATCGTCCATATCGCCGGCGGAGCGGTTTCCGAAGGCGCTTTCGACGATTCCATACGCCACGCCATCACAAAACTGGCGTCGATCCACCTCACCGAGACTGACGAATACCGTCGGCGCGTCATAGCGATGGGCGAGGATCCCGCAAGAGTGTTCAACACAGGCGCTATAGGCGTCTGGAACATCAGCAATATCGACCTGCTCGGCCGCGACGAGCTGAGCCGTCAGCTCGACTTCGACCTTTCGCGCCCCTATGCGGTCGCCACCTTCCATCCGGCCACTCTCGACCGCCATGACGGACTAAACATCATCCTCACCTATCCCAACAACGACCCCGGTTCGGCTGCGATTATCGACGAAATAGAAGCCTATGCAGTCAGGCGAGGCGACAAGGTCAGGCTCGTCAGATCGCTGGGCTTGAAAAAATATCTGTCGGCACTCCGCTATGCCGAGTTCTCTATCGGTAACTCGTCAAGCGGCATCGTCGAAGTAGCATCGGCAGGCATACCGTCAATCGACATCGGCATAAGGCAGCAAGGACGCGCGGCCGCGCGCTCTGTTATCCACTGTAGCGCCGACACTGACGACATCGACCGCGCAATCGGCAAGGCTCTGAGTCCGGCATTCAGAAAAATAGCCGCTCTGAAAGAGAATCCATATTTCAAGCCCGACACTCTCAGGCTCATGACCGACGTGATTGCCAACACCGATCTCTCAACCCTTGGCCCGAAACATTTTTACGATCTTCCGACATGTTAAACCCACTCTACATAATACCCGCCCGAGGTGGGAGCAAAGGCATACCCGGCAAAAACATCAAGAATCTGTGCGGCAAGCCGTTGATAGCTTATGCGATCGCTACAGCTGTAGAGTGTGCCCGCAACCTCAGTCACATAATCCTGTCGACAGACTACGAAGACATCGCCGACGTGGCCCGCTCGCTCGGGCTGCCGGTCGATTATAAGCGCCCCCCGGAACTCGCCACCGACACAGCCGGAAGCCGAGAGGTGATACTCAATGCCATGGACTGGGCAGACAGGCAGGGCATCATCTACGATTGTGTGGTTCTGCTCCAACCCACCTCACCGCTGCGCACAACCGACGACGTCAGAGCTGCTCTCGCGCTCTACACTCCCGCCGTCGACATGGTCGTCAGTGTGACCGAAGCATCGTGTAACCCTTACTACAACTGCTTTGAGACCGATTCCGCAACAGGCTTTCTTCATGTCTCCAAAGGCGACGGACTGCTTACACGCAGGCAGGACGCCCCTCATGCGTGGGAATACAACGGCGCAGTCTACGTAATCAACCCGACATCGATAAGACGGTCGGGCCTCGGCGAATTTGCCGCAAGACTGCCCTATGTGATGCCTCGCTCGCGGAGCATCGACCTCGACACTCCTACCGACTGGATGATAGCTGAAATGCTGATGCGACAAACCATTCAATAACCATAGCCGTTATATCCTCAGTCCTTCATCAATATGTCAAGCAACGACACCCGACAACATATTATAAACCACAATGCGAGTCTCATCGAGGCCCTGGAAAAACTTAACAACCTTCCTGGCAACGAGATGACTCTTTTTGTCGAAGACGACGACCACCGCATAATCGGCACTCTGACCGACGGAGACATACGCCGCTCGCTGCTCGCCGGCCTCGGAACAGACAGCGATGTCTTCCGGGCAACCCACCGCGACTTCCGCCGGCTCCGCCGGGGCAACATCGATCTCGACATGATCCGCAGTTGCCGCGAGCGTGGCATCAATGTGTTGCCCGTGCTCGACAGCGAGGACAGGCTCACGGATATAATAAACCTCAATGTCAGACATACCATTCTGCCCGTCAGCGCCATACTGATGGCCGGAGGCAAGGGCGAACGTCTGAGGCCCATGACACTCGACACCCCCAAGCCACTGCTTGAAATTGAAGGCAAAGCGATAATCGACTATAACATCGAAGCACTCGCCGCATGCGGCATAAACGACATAACAGTTTGCACGCGCTACCTCTCAGAAAAGATATTCGACCATTTCTCAGCCCCCGTAGCCGGCGTCGATGTCAGATGTATACGCGAGGACAGACCGCTCGGCACCCTCGGCGCCGCATCTCTGATCAGCCACAGGCCCGGAGGAGCGACTGTCGTCATGAATTCCGACCTTCTGACGAGCCTGTCATTCGAGGATCTCTACATGCGGCATATCAGCGAAAACGCCGACATAACAGTCGCCGTGATCCCCTATCAGGTGTCGGTTCCCTACGCCATACTCACTACCGAAGGACGCCGAGTGACAGGAATCGAGGAAAAACCCGCTTACTCCTACTACGCCAACGCAGGCATATACCTAATCTCCAATAATTTACTCAACGCTCTAAACAAAGATGAACGCATCGACGCCACCGATTTCATCCAGAATGCCATCGCCGGCGGTAGCAAAGTGGTGTTCTTTCCCGTCAACGGCACCTGGATCGATGTCGGCTCACCCGTCGATTTCCGGCAGGCGACGGAGATCATGCGCCATCACCGCAATATGAGTCTCAACAACAAATAACGACCGATATGGCAGACACTAACTTCATTGACTACGTAAAAATATTATGCCGCTCCGGCAAGGGGGGCGCCGGTTCACGACACTTCTACCGCGCCAAATATGTCCCCAAGGGCGGACCCGACGGTGGCGACGGTGGCCGCGGCGGACATATCATACTCAAAGGCAACCGCAACATGTGGACTCTACTGCCCCTGAAATTCCGCCGCCATATATTCGCAGGCAACGGACAGAGCGGTTCGGGCGGACGCAGTTTCGGCAAGGACGGCGAGGACGTTATTGTCGAGGTGCCTTGCGGTACGGTCGTCTATGACGCCGAGACAGGCGAATTCCTTTGCGAGGTCACTGACGACGGAGAGGAAGTGAAGCTCCTCAAAGGCGGTCGCGGCGGTCTGGGCAACTGGCACTTCAAAAGCTCGACAAACCGTACTCCGCGATATGCCCAGCCAGGCGAACCGGCCCTCGAGAAGTCGATAGTCCTTGAACTCAAGATGCTTGCCGACGTCGGACTTGTAGGCTTCCCCAACGCGGGCAAGTCCACTCTGCTCTCTGCCGTTTCGGCCGCGCGGCCAAAGATCGCCGACTATCCGTTTACGACGATGGAGCCCCAACTCGGCATTGTCAGCTATCGCGACAACCGATCATTTGTCATGGCCGACATACCCGGCATCATCGAGGGAGCAAGCGAGGGAAAAGGCCTCGGGCTTCGCTTTCTGCGGCATATCGAGCGCAATGCCGTACTCCTGTTCATGGTGCCCGCCGATGCCGACGACATCGCAGCCGAATACCGGGTACTGCTCAACGAACTGCAACAGTTCAACCCTCAGCTGGCCGACAAACACCGCATACTCGCCATCACCAAAAGCGACATGCTTGACGACGAACTGATCGGAGAAATCGCAAAAACGCTCCCCGATGACGTGCCCCACGTTTTCATCTCGTCTGTGACCGGTCTGGGCATAAATACGCTTAAAGACGTGCTGTGGAACGCCATCAATGACGAAAACAACGTAGCTGCCGTCGAATTCATCCGGCGTCCGCTCGACGTGCGCCACCGTGTGCGCGAGGAAGACGAGTTTATCTTCGAATATGAACCGATCGACGAAGGCGACGAAGGCGAGGACCTGCAGGAGATTTCTCCCGACCAATGGGGCGAAGACTACGATTGGGACGATGACGGCGCCGAACCAGATGATGAACAATAAGTCGCAACCGACCATCGCTACCGTTTACCGTGACATCATATCACGTCTCTCTCCGTCGCTTGGCGACGGAGAGTCCCGCGCGGCCGCGAGAGTGATCATGGAAGATGTCCGCGGAGCGACTCCGACCGATCTCGTCGTCAATGGCGACCGCACTGTAGAGCCGCCTACACTCGGCCGCATCTACGACATAGTAGCCCGCATAATCTCTGGTGAGCCGGTGCAGTATGCCGTCGGTTCGGCAAGATTCTACGGCATTGATTTCACAGTCACTCCCGATGTCCTGATTCCACGGCCCGAGACCGAGGGTCTTGTCGACATGATAGTCAGCCAATGGAGCGGCAGAGACGATCTGCGCGTTCTCGACTGCGGCACAGGCAGCGGATGCATCGCCATCGCACTCGCCCGCAACCTGCCCTTCTCCGCCATCGATGCCATCGACATCAGCAACGCGGCCCTGAAAGTGGCCGAAGAAAACTCGCGACGCCTTAAGACTTCCGTAGGCTTCTACAGACGCGACATTCTGAAACTCACGCCTCCCGATGCTCCGCTCTATGACATCATTGTAAGCAATCCGCCCTACATAGCCCGTGACGAGGCCGCAGCCATGGATGACAGAGTCCTGGGATACGAACCGGCCGACGCTTTGTTCGTTCCCGACGACAATCCCCTGATATTCTACCGTGCCATATCGGCCTACGCCGTAAAAGCGCTGAAAGCCGGCGGCAGGCTCTATTTCGAGATAAACCCACGCTTCAGAGACGCCATGACAGCGATGCTGGCCGATGACGGCTTTACCGATATTGACACCCGGCGGGACTACCTCGGCCGCTACCGCTTCGTTTCTGCCTCAAAGCCTGCGATATGATAAAAGCCAGAAAGCCTATAAGCCCTCAAAACGCGCTATCGCGCCTCGAGGACCTCTGCGCCCGCAGCGAGCAGTGTTCAGGCGAGGCGCGCAAGAAACTGTCAGGCTGGGGCATCGCTCCGACTGACGCCGAGCGCATCATCAGCTCTTTAGTCGAACGCCGCTTTATCGACGACAGCCGGTTCTGCCGTGCTTTTGTCCGGGATAAACTGTATTTTGCGCGATGGGGACGCCGGAAGATTCTGCTCTCACTCGCTCAGAAAAAGATAAGTCGCGGACTCGCCTCTGAAGCCGTAGACGCAATCGACCCCGACGATTACCTCGACATACTAAAAAAAATTGTCCTGGCTAAAGCCGGGACAATCAAAGATGCTGACACTTACGACGGGCGCACCCGTCTGTTTCGCTTCGCGCTATCGCGCGGTTTCGAGCCCGATCTTGTGGCCGGCGTGATACGCGGCCTCGCCTCGGGCGAAGATATCAGATAAGAAGCATCGAGTCGCCGTAGGCTCCGAACCTGTATCCTTCCTTCACCGCTACTTCATAGGCTTTCTTCACTATGTCATAGCCACCGAAAGCCGACACCATCATCAGCATGGTCGAATAAGGCATATGGAAATTGCTTACGAGCGCCGTAGCCACCGTGAAGTCATACGGCGGGAAGATAAACTTATTGGTCCAGCCGTCATAAGTCTTCATGTGGCCTCCCATACTGACCGCCGTGGCTATTCCGCGGAGCACCGATGTGCCAACTGCGCAGACCTGCTTGTCAATATCCTTGGCATGATTGACAGTATCGACGAGTTTCTGCGAGGCAATCATCTGCTCTGAGTCCATGCGGTGTTTGGTTAGATCTTCCACGTCGATCTCACGGAAGTTGCCCAGGCCGCTATGCACGGTTATGAACGCCTGCTCCACACCTTTGATTTCAAGTCGCTTCAACAGTTCTCGCGAGAAGTGAAGTCCAGCCGCGGGAGCCACCACAGCGCCTTCCTTGTCGGCGAAGATACACTGATAGTTATCGGCATCTTCAGGAGTAGATTCGCGTTTGATGTATTCGGGCAGCGGTGTATGGCCGAGCGCATAGAGGGCCTTTTTGAATTCCTCGTGCGAGCCGTCATAGAGAAAGCGCAGTGTTCGGCCGCGTGATGTTGTGTTGTCGATCACTTCGGCTACCATCGACTCGTCGTCGCCGAAATAGAGTTTGTTGCCGATGCGTATTTTTCGTGCCGGCTCAACAAGCACATCCCACAGTTTGTTGTCTGCATTAAGTTCGCGCAGCAGAAAAACCTCTATGCGGGCGCCTGTCTTTTCCTTATTGCCGTAAAGCAGGGCGGGGAAAACTTTCGTATCATTGTAAACCATCACATCGCCTTCGCCGAAATAGCCGAGGATATCCTTGAAAATCTTATGCTCTATGTCACCGGTCTTGCGGTTGACGACCATCATTCTCGCCTCGTCGCGGTGATCTATCGGAGCTTGTGCTATTAATTCTTCAGGCAGACGAAATTTGAACTGGGATAGTTTCATAATTATTGTTTCGTTTATCTTTTTATTATGTGATTTATCTATATCAGCTGTTGGAGCCTTTTAATCCTCGGGCATTTCGACCTCGGCGACAGCTATGCTTCCGACAGCCTCGTCGATAGTCTGACAGTCATCGATCCTCACATCGCCGACCCGTGTCCGACGCAATGCCGTCAGATGAGCGCCCGATCCTAGAGCCTCGCCGATATCACGGGCAAGAGCCCTGATATACGTACCCTTGCTACACACGACTCTCACCGTGATCTCACCGGGCTTGTAATCGACAAGTTCAAGTTCGTCAATGATGAGCACCTTGGCCTTCAGCTTTACTTCCTTGCCCTTGCGCGCGATGGAGTAAGCCCTCTTGCCGTCGATCTTACAGGCCGAAAACGCCGGCGGAACCTGTTCTATGCGCCCTGTGAATCGCTTCAACACGCTCTCCACGAGTTCTCGGCTGATATGAGCGGTCGGATACGTCGCGTCTATCTCGGTCTCGAGGTCAAACGACGGTGTCGTCGCTCCGAGCGCCATTGTGGCGACATACTCCTTGACGCCGGCCTGTAGTTCCTCGATGCGCTTGGTCGCCTTACCCGTGCAGATTATCAGCACTCCGGTAGCCAGCGGATCAAGCGTGCCGGCATGTCCGACCTTGAACTTACGGGCGCCCGTACGCCTCAGCACAGCTCCGCGCAGACGCTTGACAGCGTTAAACGACGTCCAGCCGAGCGGTTTATCTACACAGAATATCTCGCCTTCGACAAAATTCATATCAGAATCCGGTTACCATGCAGATTACTCCGACAATCAGACAGTAGACCGCAAACCACACGAGCTTGCCTTTCTTGACCAGATTGATCATCCATTTGCAGGCAATGCAGCCGACGATGAACGATGCCAGGAAACCGACAGCCATTGGCAGCCAGCCGATTGATGCCTGCACCAGGGCCTCTCCGCCTAACATGTCTTTGATATCGAGGATGGCTTCGCCGAGGATAGGTATGATTACCATAAAAAACGAGAACTGAGCCACCTGGTCGCGTCGGTCGCCGAGCAGTATGCCCGTGGCGATTGTAGTGCCGGAGCGTGAAAGTCCGGGCAATACGGCGACAGCCTGCGCACATCCGATGATAAACGCGTCGACCATCGTGATCTCGCGTCCGCGGTATGAATTAACGTTGGAGTGCTTGATGTAATCACGTGTGCGGAAGAAGTAAGAGAACGACAGCAACGCCGCAGTAACGCAGAGGCAGATGCCGATCATGCCGAGGCCGCCGCCGAAAAATCCCTCGATCGTATCCTTGAAAAACAGCCCCACAACCGCGACCGGAATACACGACACAAGGATCTTGATGACATAAAAAAAATTGCGGTCGCCTTTGAACGCAAAGAACGACGTACACAGCGGCACGAACTCACGCCATAGCACGACAATTGTACTCAGCACTGTCGCCACATGCAGCATTACATCAAACTCCAGGCTCTCGGCTCCAGTGAGGTCAAGACCGAGCATTTCACGACATATCTCAAGATGTCCTGACGAACTGATGGGCAGATACTCTGCCAGTCCCTGCACTACGCCGAGTATCAGGGCATTTATCCAATCCATATATATTCCGTTTAGAAGATATTATTGTTCTGTTGATTTATCTTTAGGCCTTATAGCGATAGCCACTGCCATGGCAACAAAACCGACGAACGCCATAAACGGCCCTACTACGATGCGCCGCACGCTGAATATATCGGGATTGAATTCTTCAGGCGTGGAGCTGCCACCGAGCATCAGCAGAAAACCTACGACTATCAGCAATCCCGAAATAGCCATTCCAATGAAATTATTACCAGTCAGTGGCATCCTGCGGCGACTTTCCTTGATCAGCCCGGAGTCTTTTTCCTTTCTCATTATATCATTTATAAATATGTATTTGTTTACTTCATGAACATGTCGTCATAGTTGGCTCTCAGATAACGGTTGGTTGCAAAAAGCGACGCGAGTGTACAGATCACAACTCCGGCCACTGCCATCCCTGCGATAACCACAGCACACAACTCTACCGAGAAACAGGAAGCCAACAGAGGATCGACCTTCGACCCGTAGGCAAGCATCCCGACCAGCAACACCGACGCTATGGCGGCCGAAATCACTCCGTTGACAGCGCCGGCCATGACAAACGGTTTCCTTATAAACGATCCCGTGGCTCCGACAAGTTTCATCGTATGGATCACAAACCGACGGGAATACACCGCCAGATGGACCGTATTGTTGATCAGCACGATCGAAATCACAAGCAACGCGACCGCCACTATGACAAGCATCAGACCGACACGCTCGAGGGTTGAATTGATCGCTGCGGCTATAGTCGATTCGGTCAGCACCGTCTCGACCGCGCTGTCACCGGAAAATGACGCACTTATCACCTCTATGCTGTCGACGCTAGCATATTCGGGCTTGACCTTCACGTCAAATTCCGCGCCATAAGGGTTGATGTCGATCAGCGACGTTATGTCCTCGCCAAGATACTCCGACTCCGCGGCCATGATCTCTTCAGCCGACGAAAAAACATACGATGCCACATAAGGCGCCGTGTTCATAGTCTGTTTCAGTCTGTTGATCTCTGTCTCGGGAGCCTGACGCTCCACCTTTACTATAAAACCGAGATTGCTTTTCAACATATCGGCTCCGGTGCTTCCGGCTATGCCGGCAATGGCTAGGATGCCCAATATGAGCAACACCAATGTGACACTTACTACTGCGGTCAGCTGTGAGCCGAAAGTTGATATGCGGTTTGAACGTCTTCGAGCCATAATTTAGTGCAAAATTAATACATTTTGATGCCCTTGTCAATACTTGAACCCATTTTTAGACGGTTCAATTAATATATTTTTATTAATTTTGCTGTTCGAAACATGAAATTACTGCCGAAATACCGCTTCGTGGCCTCTGCGCTCCTGCTTCTGTTCCTGACTTTCCAGGGAGGCAGGATGATGTGTTTCCACACTCACGTATTAGGCAATACGGTCATCTCTCACTCCCACCCTTTCAACAACCCCGACAGACCACACACAACAGCCGAACTCGAGGCTTTCGCTATAATCGGGTCAAGTGTGCTTACCGATAATTCGGCCATCACCCCCGAAATGCCTGTCGCGCCAGTTGTCAGCATCGAAGAACCTGTCATCGCAGGTTCCTCATCGTGCATAGGTTTCTGTTGTCCGCTAAACGGTAGAGATCCACCCGCGACACGGGTCTGACATTCTCTTCCTCGACGCGATGACAGCTCCGGCCATCGCGCGGACATCATTACTCATAACGAAACCTAATTTTACTCTGCTTATGAAGTCAAGTTTACTGGTTGCCGCCTTTCTGACGGCTGCCTCTCAATATTTATATGCCTATAACATATCCGGCAAGGTCATCGACCGCCACAGCGGTGAGGCCGTAGCCTACGCTTCTGTCGCGATTTCAGGAACAACTTCCGCTGCAATGGCCGGCGAGGACGGCGTTTTCTCCCTGTCCACTCACGAAAAAGGATCTCATATAATCAAGGCGTCGATGGTCGGCTATGATCCCGCTGAGACAGAGATCGACATCAGCGGTGACGTCAGCGGACTCGTCATCCCCATGCGGGAGACATCGGTCGCAATGGACGAACTCGTCGTCTCGGCCAACCGCAATGTCGTCCGCCGCTGCGAAGCCCCCGTAGTCGTCAGCGTGATCGGCAACAAACTCTTCGAGACAGTCAACTCCACCGATCTCGCCCAGACGCTGAACTATCAACCCGGTCTCCGCGTCGAGAACAATTGCCAGAACTGCGGATTTCCCCAACTGCGCATCAACGGACTTGAAGGCTCCTATTCCCAGATCCTGATCAACAGCCGCCCCGTCGTGAGCTCTCTGTCGGGAGTCTACGCCCTCGAACAGATGCCTGTCAACATGGTCGAGCGCATCGAAGTCGTCCGCGGTGGCGGTTCAGCGCTGTTCGGAGCAAACGCAGTCGGAGGCACAGTCAACGTCATAACCCGCGAGCCGGTCAACAATCATTTCGAGGCAGGCACAGACATCGAGAACCACAACGGCAAATCATGGGAAGAGAATTTCTCGGCCAACGCCAACATCGTCGACCCTGACGGGCGCTACGGCATGGCATTCTACGAATCCTACCGCCGCCGCAACCCTTACGACCACGACGGCGACGGTTTCTCCGAGATCGGAAAACTCAACGCCAACACTCTCGGCATCAACGCCTATTATCGCTTCGACGACTACCGTAAACTCAACATCGAGTATCACAACACCTACGAATTCCGCCGGGGAGGCAACAAATTCGACCTCGAGCCCTTCCGGACCGACATTACCGAGCAGACTCAGCACACCATTAATAGCGGCGGTCTGACTTACACTCAGCATTGGCAAGATTTCTCCCGTCGCCTCAATGTCTACGCTTCGGCACAGCATATCGACCGCAACAGCTACTATGGCGCACAGCAGAACCCCGACGCCTACGGCAAGACCAACGAAGTCACCGCCCTCGCAGGCGCCTCATTCGCCGGCGATTTCGACCGCGTGATTTTCTCGCCGGCCACTTTCACCTCAGGCATCGAATATCAGCGCAACCGACTTCACGACATCATGACCGGCTACGGCCGCGACATGCGCCAGGACATCGATATCTACGGAGCATTCGTTCAAAACGAATGGAAAATGAACCGCCTCACACTGCTCGCCGGATTGCGTCTCGACAGCCATAGCCTGATCGACAATCCCATTCTCAGCCCGCGCATCAACCTGCTTTATCGCCCCGGATCGGCATGGCAGATACGCGGCACCTGGTCGACCGGCTTCCGCGCGCCCCAGGCCTATGACGAAGATCTCCACGTCACCGCCGTGGGCGGCGAAGGCGTGATCATCAGGCTCGCCGAAGGTCTCAAACCCGAGCGCTCCAACAGCTTCAGCGGATCGGTCGACTGGGACACACATTTCGGTGATGTTTCCGCGGATTTCCTCATCGAAGGCTTCTACACTGAACTCCACGACGTCTTCGTGCTCGAGATGACAGGCCACGACCCATCAGGCTTGACCATAAAGGAACGTCGCAACGGATCCGGAGCCAAGGTCTACGGAGTCAACGCCGACTTGAAATTCGACTACACGGACTACTCCCTGCAACTGGGATTCACCGCCCAGCGCAGCCGCTACAATTCGCCCGAGGCGTGGAGCGAGGACGGAAACATCACCCCGACAGTCCGTATGCCACGCGCGCCCGACCTCTACGGCTACTTCACGTTCAACTGTCGGCCGCTGACACGCTTCGAATGCTCTCTGTCAGGAGTCTATACCGGCCGGATGTTCGTGCCGCACTTTGCCCCTGCGCCCGACGAGATTCCCGACGGCTACGAATACAACTACCCCGAAAGTGACATACTCTTTCACAGTCCGTCGTTCTTCGAACTCGGCATAAAAGCATCCTACACGATCCCTCTCGCCGGCAAGCTCAGAATGCAGGTCGGCGCGGGCGTCAAGAATCTGACCGGTGCCTTCCAGAAAGATCTCGACAAAGGAGCGTTCAGAGATTCAGGCTATTTCTACGGACCGACACAACCCCGCACCTACTTCTTAAGTCTGAAATTTTTCACAATCTGACGACTTAACAGCCATTAACAATATATGTGCAACATGGCAATATTTGTTAATACTTCCTCGATTCCATAGTCCTGAATTGTTTTAAGAACAACTATTGGCGTAACTTTGCACCGTTTTTTAGCAACGTAGACTATTTATATGCACAATATACTAACTGATCTAACGACGAGACAAGCTCTCCGATACGTCTCTCGCGAAGCAATCAGCTTTAAGGATAGAGGGACAGGGCTTATGACTTCAATGTCATGGAGCAGTCTTGACAAGCATGTTTCAGACCTAGCCTGCGCCCTCGAGACTATGGGGGTCGAGCCCCAGTCGATGGTTAACGTGTTTTCAGCCAACTGTCCGGAAATACTCATCACCGATTTCGCATGTTTCCGCAACCGCGCCGTTCCCGTGTCGCTCTATGCAACCTCCAGCCCTGAGCAAGTCAGATTTATAATCAACGACTCCGGTGCCGCCATGATCATGGTGGGAGACCAGAAGCAATACGACATCGTGCGCTCGGTAGTCTCCGGATGCCCGAACCTGAAGACTATCGTAACCTTTGACGAGTCAGTCGTGTTCGACGGCGAAGATAGCATGACGATACGCTTTTCAGATATGCTGAGACTTGGAGAGGCAGCCGGTGCGCAGTGCCGCGACGCCGTCGCCATGCGCTCGGCCGAGGCTCGTCCCGACGACATTGCCACCCTCATCTACACATCCGGCACCACCGGCGAGCCCAAAGGCGCCATACTGCCCCACAGCTGCTTCGACGCCGCCATCGAGATCCATCGCCGGCGACTCGACACCATCACCACCGACGACCTCTCGCTGTGCTTCCTGCCTTTGAGCCATATTTTCGAAAAGGCATGGACCTACTTCTGCCTCGACTTCGGCATAAAGGTAGCCATCAACTACGATCCCAAAGAGATCCAGTCTGCTATACGAGAGATAAGGCCGACGTGCATGTGCAGCGTGCCGCGCTTCTGGGAGAAAGCCTACACAGCCGTTCAGGAAAAGATCTCGGCGATGACCGGCATCAAAAAGGCAATGGTCATCCGCGCCCTGAAAATCGGCCGGATCCGTAATCTCAACTACACCCGCCTCGGACTTCGCGCTCCCTGGTGGATAGAGGCTCAGTACCGCATCCTCGACCGACGCGTCCTGTCAGTCATACGCAAAGCCATAGGCGTAGACAAAGGCAATATCTTTCCCACGGCCGGAGCGCCGCTTTCATCCAATATCGTGGAATTTTTTCACGCCTGCGGCATCAATATAGTAATCGGCTACGGTCTCTCGGAGACAACAGCCACAGTATCGTGCTTCCCGACTGTCGGCTATGAGATCGGCACTATCGGCACCGTCCTGCCCGGCATAGAAGTCAGGATAGGCAAAGACAACGAAATTCTCGTAAAGGCTCCGACTGTCATGCGCGGCTACTACCGCCGTCCGGAAGACACGGCCGCCGTCTTCACCGACGACGGATGGTTCCGCACCGGCGACGCCGGCCGCTTCGACGAAAGCGGAGCGCTCATCCTCACCGAACGCCTCAAAGACCTTTTCAAGACAAGCAACGGCAAATACATCGCCCCCCAGGCCCTCGAGAGCCGCCTCGGCGAAGACAAATACATCGAGCAAGTGGCCGTCATTGGCGATCAGCGCAAATATGTCACCGCGATCATCATCCCCGCCTTCGAAGCGCTAAAGGAATACGCACGACGTAAGAAAATCGCCTTCCGCAACATCGACGAGCTTATTCAGAACACCGAGATACGCAAACTCATCCAGGAGCGCATCGACCGCCTGCAGAAAGGCTTCGCCAACTTCGAGAAGATCAAGAAATTCACGCTCCTGCCCAAGGAATTCTCCATAGAGTCAGGAGAGCTGACCAACACTCTGAAGCTCCGGCGTCCGATCATCAACAACCGCTACGCACACGAGATCGAAGCCATGTATTGTTAGCGATAGTCGTCCTTGCGCCGCGGATTCATCGGGAACCAACCCTTGCGCACACGCTCGCGCTGCTCGAAGATCTCCATGATCGTCCAGAACGACGAGAAGCCTATCACCCCCGACAGCGTCGACAGAAAGACATCCTCGATGACGACAGCCGCTCCACACATCGCCATGCCCAGCAGCAGAAACCACCACCAGCACCGAGTGCCGAAATAATACTCACATTTGATACAAATCGGATGAAAAAGTCCGATGACTACAAACGTGCACAGACCGATCGCCAATCCGAGCACATGCCATTGCTGTAGAAATTCCGTAAAAATGTTCATAATCGACAAAGTTACAACTTTTTTCCATACTAAAACTGTCGATCATGCCGTTTTAATATCATGTCACCTCAGATCAAAATCCTACTGCTCGGCGATTACAGTAACTGCCAGCACTCGCTTGCCACTGGCCTGCGGAGCCTCGGCTGCGAGGTGACGCTCGTCTCCGACGGATCGACATGGCAGAATTGCCGACGCGACATTGACATCTCACGCCGTCCCGGCCGCCTCGGCGGACTTGAATTGTATCTGAGACTCTCCACCACTCTGCGCAGCCGTCTCCGCGGCTACGACATAGTCTCGATCAACGACCCCAACTTCGCGTCCTTGCGTCCACGGCGGCTACGCACGATCTTCGACCGCCTGCGCAGCGACAACGGCTCGGTGTTTCTCAACGCTATGAGCTACGATGTCCCATTTCTCGACATGCTCGCCGACCCAGCCTGCCCGCTTGCCTATAGCGAATGGTTCACAGCCGGCCGCCCCACGCGCCTTTTCAGAGCCAACGAAGACGAGTGGCGGCAATGGCACTCCAAAGAGATGACCGACTACCACCGCCACGTCTACGACCGGATCGACGGCGCAGTATCAGTTCTTTACGAATATCACTGCGCCCTGCAGCGCATGCTGCCCCCCGACAAGATCGCCTACGGCGGTATACCCGTCGACCTGCGGCAGTTCGCCCCCGTCGACCTGCCGGAACAGATCGGGTGCGTCCGGCTCTTCCTCGGACGCGACCGCTCACGCATGCTGGTCAAAGGCTCAGACTATCTCGAGCAGGCTGCCCGCGCCGTCATCGACCGCCACCCCGGACGCGCCGAACTGGTCATTGTGGAGAACAGACCGTTTGACGAATTCGTCACCATGCTGCGCGGCGCCCATATAGTGCTTGACCAGATCTACAGCTACACTCCGGCAACAACCGCCCTTATGGCTATGGCCTACGGCCTCAACGTCGTGTCCGGCGGAGAAGACGACTACTACGATTTCATCGGCGAACACGACAACCGCCCGATAATCAACGCCCCGACCGACCTCGACGCACTCACCGACACCATAGAGCGCATCGTCCTCGATCCCGGCGCCATTGCACAGCGCGGCCGCCAGTCACGGCTTTTTGTCGAGCGACACAACGACTGCACAACCGTCGCCCGCCGCTATCTCGACTTCTGGACCTCTCGCATCAACCGAACATGACCGCCATGCTCACCCTCGATCTCGCACTCATAACATTCGGCCCAGACGGCATACGCCGCGTCGGAGCCATGAACCTGCCTCGCATCGACGGTGTGCACTATGTCGTCTCATGGCAGTGCGGCGGCGACGCCGCAGTCCCCGCCTCGCTCATCCGCCCCGACATCTCAGTCTGCCGCACCCAAAG
>CAJUMI010000024.1:29163-33892 GCA_910587545.1 uncultured Muribaculaceae bacterium
TCAACCGCAACAACGCCATCGCAGCCTGCACCGCCGACATCATTCTCTTTTCTGACGACGACCTGATCTACACCGCCGATCAGCTCAAAAAAGTAATCGCTACCTTCGAAAACAATCCCGAAGTCGATCTTGCGACCTTCGTGGCGACCCATCCATCTGGACCGATCTATCCAGCCGCATCTTGCCGCCTCGGCGATCCCCTGCCGCGCGGCTACTGGGTCTCGGCCTATCAGATAGCCTACCGCCGCGAGCGCATCGGCAATCTCCTCTGCCACCCCGAGTTCGGAGCCGGAGCGCCCGTGTTCACCGGAGCCGATGACGAACTTTTTCTCCTCTCCGCCATCCGCCGCGGCCTTCACTGTCACTTCTTTCCTATCAACATCTGCACACATCCCGACCTGTCGACCGGCACCACCGTCACCCTCTCGCCGGGCAACCTGCGCGCTGCAGGCTGCTACATCACCCTAGCCTATTCTGGATCCTTCATTCTGCGCATTCCTCTCAAGGCATGGCGCATACGCCGCGCCCACCAATGCTCATTCACAAAAGCCCTGTGCCATATGTTCTCAGGCGCAGCCCAAGCCCCCCGCATTCTCCGCTCTGACCGCCGCTACCTATGGTGACCTACGACCGGCGCCCCGCATAAAAACATTTTGCTCAACAAAATACACTTTTATTCAAAAAGTGTTGCACGACTCACATATTTGATATAATTTTGCCATCATATCAATTCACACATAGGCTAATTAACAAAACAATTATCACTTATGAAAAAGCTTTACTTGTCTACCCTGGCACTTTCGCTATCCCTGTTCTCATTTATTTCTGAAGCAGAGACATTTGAAGCCGACGGGCTCAACTACAACATCACCGGCGATAATACATGTGAAGTCGCGGAAGGCGCATACGACGGTGATATCGTCATTCCAGAAACTGTCATCAACGACGGAAAAGAATTTACTGTCACCGGCATCGGAGAGAGAGCATTCGAATTGACCTCGGTTACCACAGTCGAAATTCCTGAGACCGTGACAACCATTGGAGACTGGGCTTTTCTTGACTGCAGTGACCTCGTAGAAATCAATATCCCTAATTCCGTGACATATCTGGGATTTTATGCCCTCGGATGTTGTTACGCCCTCGAAACAGCAACGTTATCAACGTCAATCACAGTTATTGATGAAGAACTGTTCCGCGATTGCTCGTCACTGACATCAATAATAATACCCGAGGGTGTCACCGAGATAAAGGAAGACGCATTTTACGGATGCTCCGCTCTCGAAAACGTACAATTACCCTCGACCCTACGTGTTCTCGGCGAATATGTATTCGCCGAGTGTTCATCGCTCAAATATATTGAATTACCCGAAGGCCTGACCTCGCTCGGTTATTCTCTGTTTCAACGTGCCGCTTTGACCGGATGCAAACTGCCTTCAACACTTGAGAAAATTGACGCATGCGCTTTCTACCAATGTTCGGGGATGGCTGAAATAGAACTCCCTGCCTCGCTCAGGACCATCGGCGGATCGGCATTCTACGGATGTAGCAAACTCATGAAAATCACATCTTTGCCAACTGTCCCGCCGATTATCGAAAAAGAAAGCTCGTTTGCACAGTCAACCTACGATAACGCCCGTGTCATTGTACAGGCCGACGCCGTAGAAAGCTACAGCGGAGATGACATGTGGAGCAAATTCGCAAGCATTGAAAGTCTCTCGACTTCAGGAATCAACGACGCGGTCTGCAACAGCGCCAACGATGCCAAACTCTACGATCTCCGAGGCGTAGAGACCGACCGCGCCTCACACAAAGGCATCTATATCAAAAACAACAAAAAATATCTGGCTCGATAAAAACAGATTTCCGCTAATCGTTAAACATCACCGCACTATGAAATCATTATATTTATTTGCATTACTTACTCAAGCCGCTGTAAGTTCAGCGTTCGCTCATGCACAACGAGTGGCTGTCACTGACAATATTCCATCAAAGACGTCCGACACGGAAATTGCATCAGCACATCCAATGACATTTTCAGCTCCGGCCAAACCTGCGGCTGAAGAAAATGCGACCAACAAAATAAGCATAAGATTCAACCTTGACGGCGAAGACGTCGAACCGGTAGTAATCAATTTTTACAATGGCGAAGGTGAAGTTTTCGGCACTCGCGTCAGCGGTTCATCAACTTCCATAAATCTTCCATCAGGAAAATATGACGCCTTATGTCTATTCGAATGCAATTCATCAGGATCTCGCTTTCCCCAGCAGTCAACAATATGGGTGGTAAACGAAAATATTGATACCGACCTGGTCTCGGAGGTGACTTTTGATGTCTCACAAGTCAAGGACCCGATAAAAGTCCGTTTTGTCCATGCCGACGGCTCACCTGTGACTCTCGATAAAACGACCAAAAATGCCAACGGCAAATATGAAACCGTCGAAAAAGGAAATACTCTTGCGGTCCTGCATCGTGTAGTATTGTATGCCGACGGCACGAAAACCTATATGTCGGGAGGCGGCAGCTTTTCCGACCACATAGTACCCGGCGAGTATACCAAACGCGAAATGGATCCGGAGCCGACATACGATATATGGATCAACAAACTGAGCGACCGCTTCACGATGGGGCTTATGCGCATGCTGGTCAATGAAGATTGCGTCGAGGTGATCGGCATGCCCGTCAACGATTTCACGCCCAAGACCCTGACCAACGATCCGATGCTATACAAATCGACAAAAGCATCATTTGTCCACACTCCGGCCTACGAAAAACGCACCGAAGAATATGATTTCCCATATTCTATAACGAGCCGCATTGACATTCCGGGCGAAGGCGGGCACTTGCTCTCCGCAAGCACGGCCAACGAAGCCGCACACAACGTGAAATTCTGTATTGACGAGGCTAACGACCCGTTTGAATACGGCGTTCAGTTCGCCCTCATGGATCGCATTGATGTGCGCCACATTGTCGAAGAAATTATTCCCGGATACAGTTATGAATATGTTGATGATAAATCCAAACCCATCTGCTCTCCCTGGGGTTTATATCATGACGGAAACCTTAGCTATGCAGTAAATCTGTATGATCCCTTTCTGATGGGAGATGAACCTGATTTCCCCGGCGCGCCGGCTAATGCTTTCTGTGACAAGAATACCAATCTGAGTTTCGGACAGGGTTCTCCGTTCACTCAGTTCTCTTTCACTTCGACCTACACGGACGGCGTCATAAACCCGGACATTAAAACATACTCTGTAGGATTGGGAGGCGAACTGCGTTCTTGCGACGACGCAGATGTGATAATGTCAATTCTTGTCGACGGCAAAGAATCGCTCAGCGACGAAATTAACACTCTGGAAAAATGGCAGGAGTCTTTCGACTTCGCACAATCAACACCGTCGGAAATCATAATAAACTATTGGCACAACAACGTCAATTCCATTGACGATAATGGCTACACATCCTTGAAATCGAAGATTAACTTCAAAGATGGAGCGGACAGTGATTACTTCCCGCCGCTTCTGAATTCACTGCAGTTCAGGACTACCGACGGCACCATTGTTTCAGACTTCGATGACGCTTCAAAAGCCGAAATGAGCATATATGCGGGCGATTTCAATCAAGTATTCGGAGACGAGCTCAACAATGGCAGTAAAAACAGGCACTTGGTGTTCGCGCCTCTCAAATCCTGCAAGATCGAGTATGCACCGCATGGAACCGACATATTCACCGAGCTTAACGTCGAAGCGATCGGACAACCGTCGACCATATTCGGACAGAATTATAAAGCTTCGCTGGCTCAGGTCAATGCCGAAAATGCCGATTGGTTCGACATAAAAATCACCCTCGCTGATGACGCCGACAACACCCAGGAACAGATTCTGTCTCCGGCCTTCCACATTTCAGGCACAGCGTCACTAAACTCTGTTTCCAAAAATTCCTCGGTAGATTTCAGTGTTGTTGGCCGCACGATTGTAACCTCTTCCGACAATGTCAGAGTATATAATGTCAACGGTTCGGTCATAAATTCTCACAACCTGCAACCGGGCATTTACATCGTCAGATCTGATAACAACGTCTCAAAAGTCGTCATCCGATAATCATCCTAAACCTAAAGACAAGACCTTCAGTCAAGATAAGTCACTTTGGCGGGATCCCATTTATCTTTGGGATCCTGTCTTTCTTCTATATGACCGAGAGGGATAATACACATTGGCACATATTCGCCGCCTATGCCTGTAGCCGCGCGCAATTGAGCCGCCCGCAACGGGATAGGATACACCCCGCACCATACAGCGCCGAGACCGATCGCATGAGCTGCGAGCAAAAGATTTTCGGCGGCAGCCGAACAGTCCTCAACCCAATAGTCCACCGCATCCTCATCCTCGAAAAATCGCGATCTGTCACCCGCCACAATGATTGCGGCCGAACAATTGCGAAGCGACTGTCTGCCATATTCAAGAGTGTCGGCTAAGGTATCGCGGAGTTTCTCGCCTCGGATCACAAAGAAATGCCATGGCTGCTTGTTCATGGCCGACGGTGCGGCCATTGCAGCCTTGATAATAGTCTCGATCTCCGCATCTGTCACCTTCTCGGTCGAATAAGAGCGCACCGAAGTACGTGTCATGATGTTGTCCAGCGCCTCACTGTTGATTTTTGCCATATCCATTATTTTGTTTATACAATGATTCGGTAAAATTTGAGGTTGTTCAGCCTTGGCTAAGCCGCTAA
>CAJUMI010000025.1:0-24160 GCA_910587545.1 uncultured Muribaculaceae bacterium
CTCATGCCCGTGCCGCCGCCCACGGAGCCCTCCGCAAAGTCCGCCTTGGCGCTCGCAATGGCCTCCAGCACGTGCTCCTCCGTGACGTGGAGGCCCCGGATGTCGTTGAGGGAGCCGTCGTTGCACTCGCAGACCAGGGGGTTGACGGTGCCGGCGGTGCGCCCGATGTCGGGATTGCGGGCCATGGCGTATTTCACCAGGGCGGTGTAGGCGGTGCCCACGCTGAGGGTGTTGGTGAGGACGATGGGGGTCTCGATGGTGCCCAGCTCCTCCACCTGGATGAGCCCGGCGGTCTTGCCGAAGCCGTTGATGACCGCCGAGGCGGCGAGGACCTTGTCCCGGAAGAGGTCCCCCTGGTGGGGCAGCACGGCGGTGACGCCGGTGTTCACGCCGGCGCCGTCCCGGATGGTGACGTGGCCCACGGTGACCGTGGTTCGGCGGCAAACGCCCCAACTCGCTGTCGGTATCGGCGTATTACAGCCGTCAGACCGGAGTCAACTCGTCGTACTATAACTCGACCTGGGCCAATTCGATGAACTATATGGGTTACGGCGGCAACTACCCCGGTTATACAGGCAACTACAACGACTATTATCAGAACAGCTATCAGGCGTCGTATGACCCTAACAAGGTGCTCCAGATGGTCGGTCTCAACGTGGGCTTCGGCAAACGACTGAAATGGCCCGACGACTGGTTTACGTTCACAGCCGAGTTCGGCTACAACTGGTATTATCTGAAGAACTGGGACTACCTCTACTATATGAACAACGGTACGTCGAACGCGCTCGTGCTCGGTCTGACGATCGCGCGCCGCTCGATCGACAACCCTCTGTTCACCCGTCGAGGCAGTGACTTCTCGCTCAGTCTCCAGCTGACTCCGCCGGCCTCACTCTTCGGGGGCAAGAAAGACTGGAAGAAACTCAGCGAGGAGAACACTGTCGAGTCGAAGAAGGAACTTTACCGTTGGATCGAATACTGGAAACTCAAGTTCAGATCGCGCACCTATACCTCGCTCATCAATCCCGAGACGACGCAATGGACGCCTGTGCTCATGACCCGCGCCGACATCGGTCTTCTGGGCAGCTACAACAAGTATCTGAAATCGCCGTTCGAGACATTCTATGTTGGCGGTGACGGTATGTCGGGCAGCTATACCTATGCGACTGAGACGATTGCCCTTCGCGGTTACGACAACGGACAGTTCACGCCGTGGGGCAGCGAAGGCTATGCCTACACGCGTTTCGGTGTGGAACTCCACTTCCCGCTCATGCTTCAGGCGTCAACGACGATCTATGCCCTGACCTTTGTCGAGGGCGGTAACGCATGGACTTCGGTCAAGCAGTTCAATCCGTTCAGCATGAAGCGAAGCGCCGGTGCGGGTGTGCGTATCTTTCTGCCGATGGTCGGCATGATGGGTATCGACTGGGCGTATGGCTTCGACAAGGTATTCGGCCAGAAGGGCGGCAGTCACTTCCACTTTATCCTCGGACAAGAGTTCTAAACGGTCATGCCGGCAACATTCAAATAAACTTTTGAGCCGCTCGAGCGTCTTATATAGAAACATTCATTCAAACTAAAACAGAAATATAATGAAGAAACTCATCCTGATCCTTGCTATCGCAGTGGCCGGAACGGTTGGTGCCGCGGCTCAGAAGTTTGCGATGGTCGATATGGAATATATCCTGAAGAATGTTCCAACATACGAAATGGCGAACGAGCAGCTCAATCAGCTCTCTCAGCGTTGGCAGAAAGAAGTCGAGGCTGTCGGCAAAGAAGCCGAGACGATGTATCAGAGCTATCTTTCGGACAAGGTCTTCCTGACCGAGGAGCAGGCAAAGAAGCGAGAAGAAGAGATCGTAGCCAAGGAGAAAGAGGCGACCGAACTGAGGTATAAATATTTCGGTCCGGAAGGCGAGCTCTACAAAAAACGTCAGTCATTGCTCAAACCGGTGCAAGATGATGTGTACAACGCCATTAAGAAGGTGGCCGATGAGCGCGGCTATCAGGCGATCTTCGACAGGGCGTCGGCCAGTGACATCATTTATGCGTCTCCGCGAATAGATGTCAGCAACGAAGTGCTCGCAAAATTGGGTTATTCCAAATAAAATTATTACTTTTACACGTCGAAATCAATCAGCAAAAAATTAACTTAAAATCATAAACAGAAAATATCATGTTGAAAAGAATTATCCTTGCAATCGCAGTAATCTTTCCTATGAGCATCTTCGCTCAAAAATTTGGCGTCGTGAACCTTGACGAGGTCTTCAAGGCAATGCCTGAAACAGCACAGATGACCGCAAGTCTCGATGAGGCTTCGAAAAAATATGGCACAGAATTCGAACAGTTGCAGCAGGAGTTCCAGAAACTCTATGCCGAGTTCCAGACTCTCAGCCAGGATCCTACGACTCCCGAGAGCATCAAGCAGCGCCGTATCTCAGACATTCAGGAGCGTCAGCAGAAGATCGAACAGTTCAGAGCTACAGCCCAGCAGGATCTCGAACGTCTCCAGCAGCAGCTTGCAGAGCCGATCAACAGAAAGATGCTTGAGGCTGTGCAGGCAGTAGGTCAGGAAGGCGGCTTTACTTTCGTACTGCCGAAAGACCAGACACTGCTTCTCTATCAGGGATCTACCGTCATTGACGTCACCAACGACGTAAAGGCTAAGCTCGGACTGAACTAAGACCGGCAGCGCAAACGATATTGGCGGTGTGTCAAGGCTGATACACCGCCATTGTTTTTAGATACCATTCCCCAATATATTAAAGCCGGGGACGCATATCTCTGAGTGGTTTTTGTCTTGTGATGAAGGAGTGTGGCCGTAGCTACGTGACTGAAGAACAAGGCAGGACGCGCCGGAGATAATATGCGATGATAAGGTAGTTGCTTATTAAAACTGCGTTTTAGGAGTTTTGCGTCGGCGCAGGGCGTGGAACAGGAAAAAGTTATCAACATAGTGTTGATAACTATTTGAGGGTGGAGATGGTGAGCAATGGCAAAATGTTGCTAACTTTACACAATGGTTAAACTCTAAAATTAATCATCGCAAAGAATGTATAGGAAAGGCAAATTATATTTCCGCTACGGAACAATGGGATCGGCCAAAACCGCTCTTCTGCTCACCACGGCCTATAACTTCGAAGAACGCGGCATCGAGTATCTCTGCATGAAGCCGGTGATTGATACGCGCGAAGCAAAGAATGTGATCAGATCACGCATAGGCATCGAGCGAGAATGCCGGTGGATCTATCATGACACCAATCTCTACGATCTTGTGAAGGATATCTATCGAGAGACCGGAAAGGTGATCGAATGGTTTCTGGTCGACGAGGCCCAGTTTCTGACCGAGGCTCAGGTCGACCAGCTTTCGAGGGTGGTTGATGATTTTGGCAGCAATGTGGTTTGCTACGGTCTGCGGACAGACTTCAAGACGCATCTGTTCGAGGGCTCGCGTCGGTTGTTTGAGATCGCCGATACGATCGATGAGATCAAGTCGACCTGCAACTGCGGCCATAAGACGATAGTCAACGCACGAATCGACGCCAACGGCGATTTCGTGGAAGAAGGCGCGCAGGTGGAGATCGGCGGCGACGACCGGTATGTGGCGGTGTGCCGCAAATGCTGGCGCAACAAACGCATCGAGCAGAGCTCGCGCGGCACTCTGCCATTCTTTGACGAAGAGACGGCCTGCGAGACTGACAATATGGAAAAGACGATTGAAAAGTTATGATAGTCTGTGATATAAAGGATGCACAAAGGTTAAGGTGTCTGAGTCCGCTGATGGCCGAGGCCATAGACTGGCTTCAGAGCTACAGGGCCGAGGACTTCGAGAAAGGGAGTGTCGCGGCCGGAGCGTCGGGCATTATAAGGATCAACTCCGAGGAACCCCATCTGAGGGCTCCCGAAGCGGCGGAGCTTGAGGCACACCGCCGTTATATCGATATCCATGTTCCGCTCAAGAGCAGCGAGACGATAGGGTGGGCCTCGTTGAGCGGGCTGAAATATCCTCACGGCGAGTATGACGGGGAGCGAGACATCTGTTTCTACGGCGACTCTGCCACGATAATGCTGCATGTGAGAGTAGGGCAGATGGCCGTATTTTTTCCCGAGGACGCGCACGCTCCCAACATCGGCATCGGCACACACCGTAAACTTTGTATAAAGATACCTGTTGAATAAGCAGCATGAAGATAAGGCATAAGATCGCGGTTTTGATGATTTCGGCAGTGCTTGGCGCGGCTGTGGCGAGCGCCATGCGGTTTGACGATGAGTCTCTTGACTACAAGGTCAACTATAAGTGGGGTCTGATCCACAAGCAGGCGGGCCATGCGACATTGTCGCTCCGAAACGAGGGACCTAATTATTATGTGCGTCTGACGGCGGCTTCCGAACCGTGGGCCGACCGTTTTTTCGAGGTTCGCGATACGCTCAACGGTGTGATAGAGCGTGAGGGTTTCCGCTCGACTTTCTATGAAAAGATCGCTCATGAAGGTGGCGAGGACAAGTATGACACCGTCACTTTCAGCTATGACGGCAGCAAAGTCACCGGCAAGTGTACCCGTCGGGTTGTCAAGAAAGGCAAGGAGCGGGTCAATCAACAGATAGAGCTTGAGGCCGAGGGTACGACCGTCGATATGATGAGTGCCTATTACTATATGCGGTCGCTGCCCTATGGGAGCTGGGCCGCGGGCCAGTCAGAAACCATCACGATATTCTCGGGCAAGCGCAAAGAGGATCTTACTATAAAGTATCACGGCATAGAGGACGTCAAGGCTGACAGGAAGACGTTCAGATGCTATCACATAACGTTTATATTCACGTCGGACGGCGGCAAGAAAACGTCAGACGATATGGATGCGTGGATAAGCGCCGACGCGCGCCGGATACCGGTGAGGCTCGAGGGCAAGCTGCCTGTCGGCAAGGTGCATTGTGTCTATACGGGTCAATGATATAAACTGAATTTGCGTCAGGGAAATGGCAACGGGTGACAGATTGAAAATCGAACAGCAATCGAAATTGCAGCAGCGTCTCAATCCGCGTCAGGTGATCTTCGGGCGTTATCTCGAGATGACGGCTCCTGAGATAGAGGACGAGGTGCGTCGGGCTGTCGACGAAAATCCGGCGCTTGAGGTTGTGGGCGATCATGCAGACGTCAGTAGCGAAGAGTCGGAGCAGGACAGTTTCGGTGAAAGCGCCGAGCAACTTCAGCTTGCCGACTACGGCAGTGAGGACGATGTGCCGACCTACCGTCCGGAGGCCGTTAACCACAATCAGGATATGCCCGAGGCTCATGATTTCCTTACATCCGGCGATGACCGGTCGCTGATGGAAGTCATGATGGCGCAGCTTGCCGATATCGATCTCAGCGAACGGGAGCATACGATAGCCGAATATATCATCGGAAATCTCGACGACAACGGTTATATGACGCGGTCGCTGTCGGACATAGCCGACGATGTGGCGATCGCCGAGGATATGTATGTCGATACGGCCGAGGTCAAGAAGGTGTTCAGGAAGATCAGGGAACTTGATCCGGCGGGAATCGGAGCAGTCGATCTGCGCGACTGTCTGCTGCTTCAGATCGACAGGTACCCGACTACGCTCACTACGCGGATAGCCCGCGAGATAATCGCCGACTGGTTTGATCTTTTCTCAAAAAAGCATTTCGATCAGCTCAGGAGTCATATCGGGGTCGATCAGGAAGAAATGCACTCAGCCCTTGATTTTATCAGGGGGCTCAATCCCAAGCCCGGGGGGCTGATCGAAGGCTCGACGGTCAACGACCGTCTGCGACATATAATACCGGATTTTTCGGTGGATGTCGACAGTGACGGCAGGGCGACTGTCAGCCTGCTCAACAATGTGCCCGAACTCGCGATCGAGGAGAGTTTCGTTATCGACGACAGCGCGGTCAGGCCCACGCGGCGCGACGCCGAGGCTCTGGCCTTTATCAAGCGTCGTCACGACGACGCTTCGGCTTTCATAGAGATGATGAAGATGAGGGCCGAGACGCTGATGGCGGTGATGAAGACTATAGTCAAGATACAGCGTCGCTTTTTTGAGACTGATGACCGTTCGGCAATCAGACCTATGATAATCAAGGATATATCTGCCGAGACGGGGCTGAATATATCGGTGATCTCCCGTGCCGCGGCAGGGAAATATGTGATGACAGCCCACGGGGTGTATCCGTTGAAGATGTTCTTTAACGAGCGACCAAAGGACGATGTCGACACTTCGTCGCACGAGATACTGGCGGCTCTCGCCGAGATCATCGACGGCGAGGACAAGAGCCGGCCGCTGAGCGATGAGGCGTTGGGCGAGCGTCTGTCAGCCAAGGGCTATGTCATAGCCCGGCGGACGGTCACAAAATACCGCGAACGCCTCGGTCAGCCTGTGGCAAGACTCAGAAGACAATTTAAATAACATGATAATGGATGAAAAACGACAACATACGGCTCTTGAGCGCGTGGCGCAGGTGTTAAGCGATATGTTTTCGCCGATAGTGCTGCCGATCTATATGATGGCCGTGGCGATGTGGGTTTCGCCGCTGGTAGCGGTGCCCGAGAAGACCCGTTTCGTGATGACCGGAGTGGTCGCCGCACTGACGGCTGTTATCCCTACGGCGGTGATACTCGCGCTCATAAGGCTCGGCAAGGTCAAGGATGTGAGTCTGTCGTCGCGATCCGAACGTATGATTCCTTACACGGTCAGCATATTGTGCTACGCCGCGACTGCAGTGGTTCTCTATTCAGTCCGTGCGCCGATGTGGCTGTGCAGCTTTTATCTGGGCGCCGGAGCGACATCGGTCGTCGCTGCGCTCATAACCGGAAAATGGAAGATCAGCGCCCACTCGTCGGCAGTCGGCGGCGTCGCCGCGGCTCTGATATGGATGGGCTTCAAGGACATGCTGCTCTTCGGAACGCCTTATTGGGTCAGCGGGGGCATAGTGCTCTGCGGCTTTGTCGGCACATCGCGTCTGATCCTTTGTCGTCACACGCCGGCCCAGGTATTTGCCGGCTATGCTCTCGGCGCTGCCTCGGTGACGGCAATGTTATTGTTGTTTGCAAATTAAACGTAAATGTATATATGAAACCAATCGTAAGCATTATCATGGGCAGCACCTCGGATCTGCCCGTACTCCGCAAGGCGGCTGATTTTCTCGAGCAGATGGAGGTGCCGTTCGAGATGAACGCTCTGAGCGCTCACCGTACACCTCATGAAGTTGAAGAATTTGCGAGCGGCGCTGCCGCGCGCGGACTGAAGGTGATCATTGCCGCTGCCGGCATGGCAGCGGCATTGCCCGGCGTGATTGCCGCTCTGACTCCTCTGCCGGTCATCGGTCTGCCTATAGACTCGACACTGCAAGGCCAGGATGCGTTGCTCTCGATCGTGCAGATGCCTCCGGGGATACCTGTCGCGACAGTAGGCATCAATGCCGGCCTTAACGCCGCCATCCTCGCCGTGAGGATGCTGTCGCTCAGCGATGAAGCGCTTGCCGGACGTTATGCGTCCTATTGTGCGTCGCTGTCGAAGAAAATAGTGAAGGCCAATGCCGATCTGGCTGCGATCAGCGATTATAAATATAAGGTGTAAACGGATTGACAATGGTTCGGGAAAATTTCCGTCGCAAGACTACTGTCGTCAGAGTCGGCAACACGACTATAGGCGGCGATGCGCCCGTCAGGCTGCAGTCGATGACCAATACGTCGACGCTCGACACAGAAGCGTCGGTCGCCCAGTGTGAGGCTATAGCAGCGGCAGGCGCCGACATCGTCAGACTGACCGCCCAGGGTGTGGCGCAGGCCAGAAATATGGGGATAATCCGCCGCCGCCTCAGAGAGGACGGAGTCGACACTCCGCTGGTGGCCGATATCCATTTCAATCCGGCCGCGGCATTCGAGGCAGCGACGCAGGTCGAGAAAGTGAGGATCAATCCGGGCAATTTCGTCGACCCGGGTCGAACGTTCAAAAAACTGACATATACCGACGAGGAGTATGCTGCCGAACTGCAGAAGATAGCTGACAAGCTGGTGCCGTTTCTTAAAGTTTGCCGCGAGCATTCGACGGCCATACGCCTCGGCGTGAACCACGGCTCTCTGTCTGACCGCATAATGAGCCGTTACGGCGATACGCCTGCCGGGATTGTGGAGTCGGCGATGGAATTTCTCAGGGTCTGTCGCAGCGAGAATTTCAACGATGTCGTGATCTCGATCAAGGCGTCGAATGTAGTAGTGATGACCCGTACAGTCAGGATGCTTGTCGAGGCGATGGACGCCGAGGACATGCACTATCCGCTGCACCTCGGAGTGACCGAGGCCGGAGACGCCGAGGACGGCCGTGTGAAATCGGCGGTCGGCATCGGGTCGCTGCTTGCCGACGGCATAGGCGACACGATAAGAGTGTCGCTCAGCGAGGCACCGGAGAACGAAGTGCCTGTGGCGCGTATGCTTGTCGAGCACATCGAGCGCATCGCTTCTGACGATATGCCCCGTGCGGAGAGAGTTACGGCCGATGCTCAGGCTAGAAAGACTCCTGTCGCGGCCTGGGAGGATTTTGATCCTGAGGAAGGCATGCCCGAGGGCTATGACGAGGTGTCGTCGGCGCGTGTCGGCGCGATTTCAGACATCCGGCGTCAGATGGCCGCCCGCAAGGCAGAGGGAAAGGTAGCCCCGACGGTGATCAAGATCAGCTATCCGGCAGATTTTGACGCCGAAAGGGTCACGGTGGCGGCCTCTGTTGATTTTGGATCACTGTTGCTCGACGGTCTCGGCGACGGCATCATGATCGATGCTCCCGGGGTTGAAAAGGATAAATTGCGCTCGCTGGAGATGAGCATACTTCAGGCCACGCGCCGCCGCATCAGCAAAACGGAGTATATCGCATGTCCGGGTTGCGGGCGCACCCTCTTCGACTTGCCGTCGGTGCTCAAAACCGTCAAAGAGGGCACGTCACACCTTAAAGGGTTGAAAATCGGCGTGATGGGCTGCATTGTCAACGGCCCCGGCGAGATGGCCGACGCCGACTATGGTTACGTCGGGGCCGCCGCGGGTTGTGTGAGCCTCTATAAAGGCAAGGAGTGTGTTGTAAAGAACATACCTGCCGATGAAGCGTTGCCGCGCCTGATCGCTCTAATCAAGGAAAACGGCGACTGGACTGATGAGTAAGCGGCGTCATGAAATAACTGTCGGCAAACTGTCAAACGGCCTACAGGCGGTGCATCAGCGTTGCCGAGGCAGCGCAGTGGGCATATTCGGCCTGTGTGTCAAGGCTGGCAGCCGCAATGATCCCTATGGAGGGCACGGACTGGCTCACTTCGTTGAGCATACCATATTCAAAGGCACCGGACACCGCAGATCGAGCCATATAATCAACCGCATGGAAGCCGTGGGCGGCGAGCTCAATGCCTACACGACCAAGGAAGAGACCGTCATCTACAGCGTATTTCCGGCTGCGCATCTGTCGAGGGCGGCTGAACTGATCGCCGATCTGGCCCATGATTCGCGTTTTCCGGAGCGTGAACTCGCCAAGGAGCGCGAGGTCGTGGCCGATGAGATAGATTCTTATCTCGACACACCCTCGGAAGCCATATACGATGACTTCGAAGATCTGATGTTTGCCGGCTCGCCGCTGGGACACAATATCTTAGGTGATCGTATGAGTCTGAAACGCTTTGACTGCAATACTTGCCGGAAGTTTCTGAGACGCAATTACAGGGCGGACAATATGGTGGCTTTCTACAGTGGGCCGAGAGGCGCCGAGGCTGTGTTCGGCCTGCTTGACAGGTATCTGTCGGTGATCGGGGATGGCGGAGAGTCGGCTCCGGTGCCGGAGACGCGTCCGCGGTTCAACGCTCCGTTCGACGAAAAGAGTGTCATAGCCACCCATCAGTCCCATTGCATAGTAGGGGCGAGAATCGGATCGTATCTCGACGATAGCCGGTATGCGACGGCGTTGCTTACAAACCTGACGGGCGGTCCGGGCATGAACTCGTTGCTCAATGTGGAACTCAGGGAGCGCCGAGGACTGGTCTATAATGTCGAGGCATCGACGGCGCTGTTCTCTGACTGCGGGCTGATGACGGTTTATTTCGGTTGCGATCCGTCGGACAGCCGGCGGTGCAGGGACATCGTCATGCGCTGTTTTGATAATCTGTCAGACAGCCTCACAGCAAAACGCATCGAGGCCGCCAAGAAGCAGTATCTTGGTCAGCTTGTCATCTCGTCGGAAAGCCGGGAGAGCTCTATCCTTGAAGTAGCCCGTTCGCTGCTGTGGCGCGGCAGAATCGCCGATGTCGCCGTGACGGAAGAGATGATAGGAAGCATTTCGAAAGCCGATCTGCTTGATGTCGCCGAGGTCATGAACAGGCCGAGCATACTCACTTTTTCGCCGGAGTGAGTCAAAAAAGCAGCGTAAGGGCCGAGTGTTCGAAAAAAATCAGTAATTTTACAAGACGTATGCCGACTGTGTCGCTTTACCGATTTTTCAGATGAAAAGAATAATATATATTATCGCCGCCGTAAATCTGAGTGTGCTGCTGTTTGCAGCATGCGGCGATGACAGTGAAAAGCCGGCAACCGATCGTCGTGTCGCTCTCGAGACACTGCTGGACGATGAAGTATATAATCCTTATGACTCCCATCTCGACAGTGCCCCCGACGAAGGCTGCGTCAAGTTGAAGCTACGCCCGATAGGTCCGCTCCGACGGGTGTTCCGCGACAGCAATTATCTGCATCTGGAAGCTGCCGGGGAGCTTGGCACGGGAGTCATCGAGGATATAAACGACGCGTGGTATCTGCCTCATCCGTTAGTCGGAATAAAGTCGTGCAAGGAGTATTATGTCGACGAACTGACCCACAGCTATCCTTATCTGGTGCCTGAGGCGGCCGAACTGCTGTCGGAAATCGGTCAACGCTTCAACGATTCGCTTGAGGCTCGCGGTGGCGGAGACTACAGGCTCAAGGTGACGAGCGTAATGCGCACTCCGTTGACCGTCAGTAAACTGAGGAGAATTAACCGCAACGCCACCGAAGCCTCGGCCCATCAGTACGGCACGACATTCGACATAAGCTATTCGCGGTTTATCTGCGATTCGATCAATGTCAACCGCTCGTTTGAGGATCTGAAAAACCTGTTGGGCGAGATCCTGTATGATCTGCGTGGGGCCGGCCGCTGCTATGTTGTGTTCGAGCGAAAACAGAGTTGTTTCCATATAACCGTCCGCCCGTGAAAAAGATTGCATCAGAAAAAGACAGGCAACGATATCCGTTGTGGCGTCGTGTGGGCAAGATAATGCTGTGGTGTGGACTTGCCATTGTTCTGGCAGTGTACGGGACGCTGAGGTGCGTCGTCACGGTCCTTTCCCCCGACAAACTCACTCCGATAGTGTGCAAAGTGGCTAACGGACTGATAGATGCCGATGTGGAAATGTCGACTGTAGAACTGTCGGCGATGAACACATATCCGTTTCTGCGTCTGAGGGTCGACTCTCTGCGCATAGTCAATCCGCACATGCAGGAGCTGAAATCTGACACGTCGCTCCATCTTCCCGACTATGCAGACACGCTGCTGACTCTTGAGCGCTTTGTCGGCGAGCTGAATATGCCCAAGTTGCTTGTAGGCGCGGTAAGCATCAACGACATAACTTTCGACCGTCCGGCAGTCAATGTTGTGATTGTCAACGACTCGATCAATAATTTCGACATCTTTCCAGCAGGTGGCGCGTCGGAGGAGACGAGCGCCGGGACGAGGCTGCCCGACATCGAGCTACGCCATTTTTCGATAGAGAACTCCGAGCCGTTCCGTTATTTTGATGCCTCCGGAAAAATGTCAGCCGCCATGGAGGTGAAAACACTTGTAGAGCGGAACGACAGAAAGCCCTCATACGAACTCCGTTTCGAGGGCGACTTGGCGAGCGGACTGCTGAGTGATTACAATCTGGCGCATCTGCCGCTGACGCTCGATGGCGACATTGTCTGGAAACCCGATGAGGCCAGCCGGATAGCGCTAAAGGATTTCACTCTCGGCGTTGAGCGTTTCAAAGTCGACTTCAGTGTGGACGCTGATTTTACTGACGGGCTTATCCTGAATGATCTGAAGGTCAGGAGCGGGGGTATAGGAGTGACGGATATTCTGGCATTTGTGCCGCAAGATATTGCGCGAAAATATGAACTGGACGCTCTAAAGACCGATGCCGCCATGTCGGTGAGTTTCGGGCTCGACAGTGCTTTCATATTGGATCGTGACAGTATACCGTATGCGACGTTGACTTTTGCTGTCGATCCGTGCATGCTCAGATACGGCAACGCGCGTTTTGAACGCTTTGCCGCATCGGTTACAGCCATGCTGCGGGGTAATGATCTGTCAGAAGCTGTTGTGACGCTTGACAGTCTTGCCGTGGCCGGTCCGGCCACGGCTCTGAAGCTGTCGGGCAGAGTCACAGATGTGACAGGTGATCCGGAATTTAAAATACGACTTGACGGCTACACCAACCTTGCCAAGCTGCCGCCTCCGTTGATGAAATATGTCGACGGCTATATCTCCGGCCGTGTGAAGACAGAAATCGACATGGCCGGACGCCTGTCGATGTTTGACCGCAATAATTTCCATAAGTTGAAGGCCGACGGTGATATCGACGGCCGAAATCTTTACTGGCTGTCGTCGGACACGGCCAATATGGCGTTTGTGCGGAATGTTTGCTTCAAATTCGGCACAAAGATGCGCTTCAACAACAGTTCGGATCTGCTGGCCGCAAAGATTTCGGCAGATTCGGCCGAGGTGCTGTCGGGCGGAGTGTCGGTCAATATGGCCGATCTCTCTTTAGGAGTAGGAGTGGAAAACAGCCGGCCGAGCGCCGACACTACGCTGGTGATCCCGATGGGCGGAGCGTTGAAACTCGCAAAGCTCAATGTCAGTTCCATAACAGACTCGGCAGGGGTGCGTTTCAGAGAAATTGCCGGAAATGTCGTGATGCGGCGCTTCAACGACATGAGCCGGGTGCCTGAGTTTGTCTTCAACCTGAGCATAGACCGAATGGCGGCCGGATCGCCCGATGCGCGTATGTTGTTCTCGCGATCGCGTCTTGAGTTCAATGCCCATAAACTGCCTGTCGGCAAACAGGTGCTCAGGATGCGCAAGACAATCGACTCCATAGCCAAATCGCGTCCCGACCTTTCGCCTGACTCGGTGATGGCTCTCGCCGTGGCCAAACGCAGGCAGCAACGCGGCCGTTATCACAGGGTGCACGCCGAAACGACGGATTCGGCCACCGAAATAATCGAGTGGGGGACGTCCAAGGCTTTTGACAGACTGCTTCTGACATGGGATCTCAAGGGGTTGCTGACTGCCGACCGTGCAAGTCTGTTCACTCCATATTTCCCTCTGCGTAACCGACTGAGAAATCTCAATATCAGTTTCAACAATGATTCGATCTGTCTCAGGCAGATCGCATATAAGGTGGGTCGCTCTGATTTTCTTGCCGACGGCACGATCTCGAACATAAAGAGGGCATTGACGTCGCGCAGACGCCTTTCGCCGCTTAAAGTCGATTTTGACGCTTACAGCGATACCGTCGATGTGAACCAGATAGCCGAAGGTTTTTTCCGCGGCGCGGCATACTCTCACCTGCGCAGCAAGGGTGTGGCTGCGGATCTGAGCGTGGTTGACGACGATGAGTCCTTTGAGCGAGAGATAGACAAAACCATGGCTCAGTCGTCAGACACGATGGCTCCTGTGCTGATACCTGCCAATGTCGAGGCAAATCTGAATGTCAGGGCCCGGAATATTCTGTACTCCGATCTGCTTCTCCATGACATGACGGGCAATGTGCTCGTCTATGACGGAGCTGTGAATTTGCATCGGCTCAAGGCCTCATCAGATGTAGGTTCAGTGGATCTGTCGGCGCTTTACTCGGCCCCGACCGCCGATGATATGCGTTTTGGTTTCGGTCTGCAGGTAAGCGACTTCGATATCTCAAGGTTTATAGGTCTTGTGCCGGCGATCGACTCCATCATGCCGCTTCTGCGTGACATATCGGGCATCATAGACGCCGACGTCGCGGCTACGGTCAACATAGGGCGTGACATGAACCTCGATCTGCCGTCGCTCACCGCGGCAATCAAACTCGAGGGTGATTCGCTCCAGCTTCTTGATGCCGAAACATTCAGAACCATAGCGAAATGGTTGATGTTCAAGAACAAGAAACGCAATATCATCGACCATATGAATGTAGAGATGATCATCGCCGACAATGAGATGCAGCTGTTTCCGTTTATATTTGATATAGACCGCTACAAAATAGGCGTTCAGGGACATAACGACCTTGCCCTGAATTTCAACTATCTTGTTTCGGTGCTTAAATCGCCTCTGCCGTTCAAGTTCGGGATAACGCTCAAGGGAAATCCCGACGATTACAAGATCAGACTCGGACGGGCGAAGTTTGACGAGAAGCAGGCTGTGGAGCGTAAGCAGATTGTCGACACGGCGCGCGTCAACCTGATCGACCAGATCGAGAATGTGTTCAGACGCGGTGTCCGTCGGTCGGAGTTCGCCCGGCTCAAACTTCCGGAAGACAAGTCTGCGGCAGCAGACATCAATCTTGAAAGTGATCCGGTCACGGCGGCAGATTCGTTATTATTCATTCAGGAAGGTCTGATTCCGGCTCCGGTTGAGCCCGACGGGCCGGTAAATGAAGAAAAAAAGAAGAAATGACAATGTTGAGTTCTATATTAAGTGATTATGTCAAGCGGCACCGCTATACACGTCTGCAACCACTGGCTGCCCTCATCGATATGGACGGCACTCTCTATGACTCCATGGGCAATCATGCCGAGGCATGGTGCAGGATGTGTGAGGAAAACGGTCTGAGCGTGACGCGCGAGGAATTTTTTCTCTATGAGGGAATGACAGGCGCCGGGACAATAGATATTCTGATGCAGCGCTGCCGCGGCCGTCACGCGACAGAGGAGGAATGCATATCGTTGTATAGACGTAAGACCGAGATCTTCAAGGAGCTCCCGCCTGTCAGGCCTATGCCCGGGGCAAAAGATCTTACCGATCTTATGAAAACTGTCGGCATGAGGCGTGTTCTCGTGACCGGTTCGGGTCAGAACTCGCTGCTGAACAGACTTGACGAGGATTTCCCCGGCGTGTTTACCGATGGAATGAGAGTGACATCGCGCGATGTCACCCGCGGCAAGCCTCATCCCGAGCCGTATATACGCGGAATGCAGATCGCCGGTGTCACGCCGTCGCAGGCGATAGCTGTCGAAAACGCTCCGCTGGGAGTGAAGTCTGCGGCAACGGCCGGAGCGTTTACTGTCGGAGTGGTGACCGGTCCTGTGGCGAGAACGGAACTTGAGGCGGCCGGCGCGGCTGTGGTCTATGATTCCATGACAGAATGCGCTGAAGAGTTTCCGACATTACTTTATGAAATGCTGACATTGAACTTATGAGGCAGCGGCTTATTTTTACCAACCGGCCCGGCGAGGCGATCGACGGCCTTGTGGCCGGACTAAGACCGGCCAACGTGTATGTCATCGTTGACGCAAACACCGAAAAACAGGTGCTTTCGTTGCTTTCGGCAATGTCTGAAGCCGTGGCGGGCGCAAAAACGATATGTGTCGGCGAGGGCGATGTGAATAAGAATCTTGATTCGCTCGCATCTGTCTGGACGGTCCTCAACGAGACGGGGGCCACGCGTTCGTCGCTGGTGCTTAACGTCGGGGGCGGAATGGTCACAGACATGGGCGGATTTGCCGCCGCTACATTCAAGCGCGGGATGCGTTTTATCAACGTGCCGACCACGCTTCTTGCCGCCGTAGACGCATCTGTCGGCGGCAAGACAGGTGTAAATTTCAACGGCTGCAAAAACGAGATCGGTGTGTTTGCCGAGTCGGAGGCTGCGGTCATCTCCACGGTCTTTTTCGACACACTGCCCGTCCGTGAGCTACTGTCGGGCTATGCGGAGATGCTCAAGCACGCGCTGCTCGACAACCGCAAGACGTTCTGCGATCTTCTCGACTACAGTTTCGCCGGAGCGGGTTACGACAAGGACCGTCTGCTCGAGTTGCTGAAGGAAAGTGTAGCAGTCAAAGAGAGGATCGTGGCGGAGGATCTTCATGAACACGGCATCCGCAAGGCTCTGAATCTCGGACATACCACGGGCCACGCTTTTGAGAGCTTCGCTATGGCTGTCAGGCACTCGCCGATCCCTCACGGCTATGCTGTGGCATGGGGTATGGTCGTCGAACTCATACTCTCACGCATGCTGACCGGCTTCCCGTCGGATATGCTTCAGCGTTATGTCGCGTATGTGAGAGATAACTACGGAGCGTTTGACTTCACGTGTGACGACTATTCCCGGCTGCTCGGGTTCATGGCTCACGACAAGAAGAACCCGTCGGCAGACAGGATCAACTTCAGCCTGCTCGGCGATGTTGGCGATGTGGTCATAGACACTGTGGTCGATATCGATAATATCAAAGCCGCGCTTGACATCTATCGTGACATGACTGGCATCTGAAGATATGGCAGGTATTTATGAAATCAGGCGATATGGCAAGGCTGCGCTGCTGATCACGGCGGCCGCCATGGTGGCGCTGTTTCTTTATATCTCCAACGGTCTTGTCCACGACCTTTCTATGCAGGAGCGCGACCGCATGGAGATATGGGCCGACGCCACCAAGCAGATCATCAATATAGGAGCGTCAGACGAGCCCGGAGCAGTCGACCTCGACTTCCTGCTCGGAATCATAGAGCGAAACACGACCATACCTGTGCTCCTCACCGACGACGACGGCAACATACTGCAGTACCGCAATCTCGATCTGCCTGAGCCTGTGGCCGACAATATGGCGGCCGAGATGTCGGAGACCAACAGGAAGTTTCTGCAGGACAAGTTGGCCGAACTGTCGTCGACGCCCAATGTGATTCATATCGTAATCGCGCCGCAGACGATGCAGCATCTCTACTATGAGGACTCGACGCTACTCAAGCGACTCAGCTATTATCCCTATGTGCAGTTGCTCGTGATGCTGGCCTTTATCGCCGTGGTCTATTTCGCAGTCCTGTCAACCAAGAAGGCCGAGCAGAACAAGGTGTGGGTCGGTCTTTCGAAAGAAACCGCTCATCAGCTGGGGACACCGATATCATCGCTGATGGCCTGGATGGAACTTTTGCCCGAAATGGGAGTGGACAGGGACACTGTATCAGAATTGAACAAGGATGTCAACCGTCTGGGCATGATCGCCTCGCGGTTCTCCAAGATCGGCTCCCGGCCCAAGATGGAGATCTGTGATCTGAACGAGACAGTCGGCAACGCGGCGACATATATGTCGAGCCGCATATCGCCGCGGATAACGCTCGGCATCAGTCTGAGCGGCGGCCGGATGGATGTCAGCGCGTGCGCCCCATTGTTTGAGTGGGTGATGGAAAATCTCATAAAGAACGCGGTCGACGCTATCGGCGACAACGGCAGTATCAGCGTAGAGACACATTCGGAGGAGTGTCTGGCCGTGGTCGAGGTGAGCGACAGCGGCAAGGGCATAGCGCGTAAAAATTTCAAGACTGTCTTCAATCCCGGTTTCACGACAAAGAGCCGGGGATGGGGACTCGGTCTCACGCTTGCCAAACGTATAGTCGAACAGTATCACGGAGGCCGCATTTTCGTCAAGGACTCGACGCTCGGCTCAGGCACGACATTCCGCATCGAGCTGCCGCTGGTTTGACAGAATGCTCTGATGAAAAATCCAACAAGTCCGGATTGGGATCTTGTTATGTGAACGATAATTGATGGAAGTAAATTTGGCCTGGATACAAAAATACCGCATCTCACGGGGTGGGTCCGGATGAGGAGTTCAAGGACCCCACAGGCCGGCTCAATCCGGGAATGCTCAATGGTCCGGGGGGAGACTTTGTGGTTTTTGGAATAAGTTTTGATAATCAGTCTCTCTGCTGCCGTGTCAGCTGCGAAATGCGAATAGTTAGGGGTATGGCAATTATTCAAATTCGGACTTATTGAGTAATTTTGTATTGAAATTTGTCATGAAGGAGAGATGAGATCTGCTGCGAAATCGTCAGTCGACATGTTGGGTGGGAATGTCTACCGCAATATGCTGATATTTGCGCTCCCGCTGATAGCGAGCGGAGTGCTGCAGCAGTCGTTCAACTCGGTCGATGTCGCCGTGGTAGGCCGTTTTGTGGGTCATCACGCCCTGGCGGCCGTAGGCAGCAACGGCCCGGTGATCAATCTGATAGTCAATCTGTTTCTCGGTATCTCGGTCGGCGTAAATGTAGTCATCGCCAATTATCTCGGCCGGTCCAACAATGAGGGTGTGAAGCGTGCCGTGGCTACTGCCACGGCGCTTGCCGCTGTGAGCGGAGTGTTGTTGCTTGTCCTTGGCGAGAGCGTCGCCGCTCCAATCCTCGTGGCTCTCGGGACTCCCGACGAGGTGCTCGGCGATGCTGTTGCGTATCTGCGGGTCTATTCATTAGGCATGCCGTTCATGATGGTCTACAACTTCGGAGCCGCCATCCTGAGAAGCTTCGGCGACACGCGGCGTCCGTTCTATGCGCTTGTCGCCGGCGGCTTTGTCAACGTGGGGCTCAACCTGTTTTTTGTTCTTGTCTGCGGCATGGGGGTGTCGGGCGTTGCGTTGGCCACGGTTATCGCCAACGGAGTGAGCGCCGCATTCATATATAAGGTGCTCAGCCGGGAACAGGAGCCGTGTCGGGTGGATCCGCGACTCATGACGTTCAATCACGGCGTGGAGCTCGGCAAGATACTCCGCATCGGTGTGCCTGCAGGATTGCAGGGCATGGTGTTCTCGTTTTCCAATGTGTTCATTCAGTCAGCGGTGAATTCATTCGGCGCTGACGCGATGGCCGGTTCGGCTGCGGCACTCAACTATGAGCTCTACGGCTATTTCATCATCAGCGCTTTCGCGCAGTCGGTCGTGGCCTTCACGGGCCAGAACAACGGAGCCGGCAACCTGCGCCGGTGTTCAGAGGTGCTTCGTGCGGGGCTTGTGATGAGCCTGGCGTCAAGTGTCTGTTTTGACCTCGCGGCCGGCTTGTTTGCGGTCGGAGCGGTCTCGATATTCACCACTGTGCCCGAAGTCATAACCTATGCCGTCACAAGGGTCAGGTGCTGCACCGCTTTCCAGTTTATAGCCTGCTCCTATGAAATGGCCGGCGCGTCGCTGCGCGGCCAGGGTTACTCGATGACGCCGACAGTGATCACCGTCATCGGCACATGTCTGCTGAGACTCGTATGGGTGATGACGCCTCTCGGTCTCGACGGATCGTTTGCGAGGTTGCTGTCGGTCTATCCTATAACGTGGGTTGTCACCGGCATCGCCATGTTGATGGCGAGAGTGGCGGTCACGCGTAGACTGATGCGTGAAACAGCCCGCTGAAAGCGTCTGATTTTATGTTATTAAACATATTTGCGATAGTTGTCGCATAAAAATTTTGACGGCTCGAAAAAACTTGTTAATTTCGGCATAATAAACCAAAATTCGTTACCGAACCGCTTTCTCGAGCCTTGCTGATGACGTTTTACATAAAGTTTATTGAGAACAGAATAACTAATACCCGAGCCGCGCGGCGGCTCCTTTAACCTAAAATACATAAACTCCTTTAGAAATGAGTTATCTGAAGTTTGACAAAAAATTGCTTATCAATCTCGACCAGTCGTTGCCGAAAGAGATGTTGCGCACCAATCAGGCAGGGGCGTATCACTGCACCACGCTTGTAGGTTGTAATACACGCAAGCAGCACGGTCTTCTGGTGATTCCGATTCCGGAGATGGGCAACAAGACGCATGTACTGCTGTCATCGCTTGACGAAACTGTCATCCAGCACGGCGCGCCTTTCAATCTCGGCATCCACCGCTACCGCGGCGGTGTGCTGAGCCCTAACGGACATAAATACATCCGGGAATTTGACTGCGAGAGCGTTCCGCGGACCACTTACCGTGTCGGCGGTGTGATACTTACCAAAGAGAAGATCTTTATCTCTCACGAAAACCGTATCCTCATACGCTATACCCTTGTCGAGGCCCATTCGGCCACGACACTTCGCTTCCGCCCCTTTCTCGCATTCCGCGAGAGCAACAGTCTCTGCGTGGCCAATGATTCGATCGACCGCACTCTGACACCTGTCGACAACGGCGTGGCGAGCTGTCTTTACAAGGGCTTCCCCACGCTCTACATGCAGTTCAGCCGTAAGCCTGAATGGGTCGATGACCCAAACTGGTACAACGGTATCGAATATGTCAAGGATCTTGAGCGCGGGGTGCCTTACACCGAGGATCTCTGGGTGCCGGGTTACTTTGAGATACCGATCAAGAAAGGTGAATCGGTGATATTCTCGGCCGGTATTTCCGAGGTCAAGCCTCGCTCGCTGTCGAAAATGTATGAGGCCGAAGTGGCCTCGCGCACACCCCGCACGAGCTTCTACAACTGCCTGAAAAACGCCGCCAAGCAGTTCTATCTCAGGGCTGGAGAGGATATGTATGTTATCTCAGGCTATCCGTGGGGAGTGGTGCTTGCCCGCAATACATTCATGGCGGCTCCGGGTCTGACGCTCTCGATCGACCACCGTGCCGATTTCGAGAGAATCATCGACACGGCGTCGCGTGCGTTGCTCGCGTTTATGGCGGGCGGTCACCTGTCAGAGCGCATCCAGGGCATCGATCTGCCCGACATCCCGTTATGGGCGATATGGGCTCTGCAGCAGTATGCCAAGAGCGCAGGCACCGGTGAGGCCGCGTCGCGCTATCTCGACCTGACAGCCAACATACTCGACTATATTCTCGACAACCGTCATGCCAATCTTCAGGTCGACGGCGAGACAGGCATGGTGCGCACGATCGGTACATCACAGCCTGTTTCGTGGATGAACTCGACGCTCGACGGCCGTCCGGTGATACCGCGCAGCGGCTATCTTGTGGAATTCAACGCCCTTTGGTATAACGCGCTGCGCTTCGGAGCGTCGCTCGCCGAGGGCCACAAGGACTTCGACGCCTCGGCCGCACGCTGGAACGAGGCCGCCGAAAAAATGAAGCAGCCGTTTGTCGACACTTTCCTTAACGACGGAGGCTATCTCTATGACTATGTCGACGGCACATTCGCCGACCCGTCGGTGCGACCCAACATGGCTGTCGCCATCGGTCTCGACTATTCGCCGCTTGACCGCCGCCAGCGTAAGAGTGTGCTCGATGTCGTGACGCGCGAACTGCTGACGCCCAAGGGTCTGCGCTCGTTGTCGCCCAAGAGTTACGGCTATCGCCCTAATTATGTCGGTTCGCCCCAGGAGCGAGAGCTCGCCCTGCACCAGGGACCCGCCCGCCCGTGGCTCATGGGTTTCTATGCCGATGCCTATCTGAGGGTGTTCGGCATGAGCGGCGTAAGCTATATCGACCGTATGCTGATCGGCTTCGAGGATGAGATGCCCAACGGTTGTATTGGATCGCTGTCGCAGCTTTACGACGGCAACCCGCCGTTCTCGGGCCGCGGCGCGATCTCCCACGCCACGAATGTGGCCGAAGTGCTCCGCACCCTGCGCACTCTCAAACGTCTCACTCCCGATAACTAACAAACAGTGTCAAATCTCCGCTCAAAGCCAACGACAAAGCAATGAAAGCATTAATGTTCGGGTGGGAATTCCCCCCTCATATCCTCGGCGGTCTCGGCACTGCCAGCTACGGTCTCACAAAAGGTATGTGGGAGTGTGGAAATATGGACATCACATTTGTCATTCCGAAGCCATTCGGCGATGAAGACCGCGATTTCGCCCATATTATCGGCACATCGCAGGTGCCCGTCGCATGGCGCGATGTGACCCGTGAATATGTCGAGTCGCGTATCGGCAAGGTGATGGATCCTGATCTATACTTTCGTCTGCGCGACCATATATATGCCGATTTCAACTATATGCGCACCAACGATCTCGGCTGCATAGAGTTCTCGGGCCGCTATCCCGACAATCTTCTTGAAGAGATCAACAATTATTCGATCACGGCCGGAGTGATCGCACGCACCGTCGACTGCGACATAATCCACAGCCACGACTGGCTGACCTATCCCGCCGGCATCCACGCCAAGCAGGTCACCGGCAAGCCTCTGGTGATCCATGTCCACGCGACAGACTATGACCGCTCTCGCGGCAATGTCAACCCGACTGTGTTCAACATCGAGCGCGACGGCATGATCCACGCCGACCATATCATCACGGTCAGCAATCTGACCCGTCAGACGGTCATCGAGCGTTATGGCATCGATCCCGCAAAAGTGACGACAGTTCACAACGCCGTAGTGCCTCTCAGTCAGGAGCTGCTTGACGTCGAAGTGAGCAAACCCAAGGAGAAGGTGGTGACCTTCCTCGGCCGCATTACCATGCAGAAAGGCCCGGAGTATTTTGTCGAGGCTGCTGCCAAGGTGCTTAAGAACGACCGCAATGTCCGTTTCGTGATGGCTGGTTCGGGCGACATGATGGACAAAATGATCACTCTCGCCGCCGAGCGCGGCATCGCCGACCGCTTCCACTTCCCCGGTTTCCAGAAAGGCCGGCAGGTCTATGAGATGCTCAAGGCCAGCGATGTCTATATCATGCCCTCGGTTTCCGAGCCTTTCGGCATCTCGCCGCTCGAAGCCATGCAGATGGGTGTGCCGTCGATCATCTCCAAGCAGTCGGGATGTGCAGAAATTCTCGACAATGTGATCAAGACCGACTATTGGGACATCGATGCCATGGCCGATGCCATCCACTCGATAATCACTTACCCCGCGATGTATGAACAGCTCCGCGAGGACGGACTCGCCGAGGTGGCCGGGATCACCTGGGACAAGGCTGGCCGGAAAGTGATAGATATTTATAATAAAGTATTAAATCGTTAACATCTTACAGCACTAAGAGATATGAAAGCAATCTGTTTCAATTTCGAGATCCATCAGCCGTTCCGCCTCAAACGCTATCGCTTCTTCGACATAGGTAACGACCACTACTACTACGATGACTTCCTAAACGATGATATAATCTCGCGCATAGCCGAGAAAAGCTATATTCCGGCCGCCCGGACATTGTTGAAGATGATCGAAGACAACAAGGGTAAATTCAGATGCTCGATCGCTATCACCGGCGTCGCTATCGAGCAGATCGAACAGTATGTTCCCGAACTCATCGACCTGTTGAAGCGTCTTGCCGACACCGGCTGCGTGGAGTTTGTCGCCGAGCCCTATGCCCATTCACTCGCTTCGCTTGTCGATCCCGAGGAATTCGCCGATCAGATCAAGGCGGAGTGCGAGAAGCTCCATTCGCTTTTCGGCGTTAAGCCCAAGGTGCTCCGCAACTCCGAGCTGATCTACTGCGACGATCTCGCTCCGCAGATACTTGCGATGGGCTTCAAAGGCGTCATCACCGAGGGTGCCAAGCATATCCTCGGCTGGAAATCACCCAACTATATCTACACTGCTGCGACAGCTCCCAAGCTGAAGATGTTGCTGAAAAATTCGAAACTCAGCGACGATATCGCGTTCCGTTTCAGCGACACATCGTGGGACGCGTACCCTCTCACAGCAGAGAAATATATCGACTGGATCGTCTCAACTCCACAGGAGGAGCAGATCATCAATCTTTCGATGAGTCTCGAGACTTTCGGCGGTCTTCAGCCTGCAAATTCAGGCATCTTCCAGTTCTTCGAGGCTCTTCCCCGGTTCGCCGTCGAACGCGGAGTGGAATTCTGTACGCCCTCGGAGGCTATCGCCAAGCTCAAGCCGGTCGGCGAGCTGTCGGTTGTCCATCCTATCTCGGGTGCCGACGAGGCCCGCGACACATCGGCATGGCTCGGCAACAAACTCCAGAACGAGGCGTTCGATAAACTTTACTCAGTGGCCGAGCGTGTGCGTCTCTGCTCCGACCGCCGTCTGAAACAGGACTGGTGGTATCTCCAGGGATCAGATCATTTCTATTATATGTCGACCAAACACAAGGCCGATGGTGCGGTGCACAGTCTGTTCAGTCCCTATGACACACCTTTTCAGGCGTTTACTAACTATATGAATGCTCTGGCAGACTTCATCGTGCGCGTCGAGGAGCAGTATCCTCTCTCGATCGAGAACGCCATTCCGCTGGTGATTATCACCGGTCTGGCAATCAGGTTTTT
>CAJUMI010000025.1:24170-32597 GCA_910587545.1 uncultured Muribaculaceae bacterium
CTCTCGATCGAGAACGAGGAACTCAACTCTCTGCTGACCACTATCCGCAATCAGGCCACCGAGATCGAGACTCTCAACAAGGAACTCAACTCGATGCGCAAGAACATCGAGCAGTTCAATGTCGAGCACGCTCTGCGCGCCCCCAAGGATGAACCCAAGGCTCCGGCAAAGAAGGCCGCGCCAAAGAAAACGGCTGCCAAGAAGGCCGAAAAGGCAAAGAAGTGACGACATCACTGATGTAATCTAATCACTGCTGCTCCGAGAGCTCGGAGAAAGGCAACCTGCGCAAGGATTGCGGCTGTCGATAGTTAACAAACTTTAACCTGCCGACGGCCGCAAATTTTTATATTATATTCATATAATTTTCGTAGTTTTGTGCATTACAACATATAATATCCGTTGAGATACACTTCAAATAATAAGATTTTTAGAAATCTAAATACCAGTTTAATTAAATAAAATCTAACTAATGAAAAAGAAACTACTTTCTTTAGCGTTTGCAGCCGCACTGTTGCCGGCTTTTAACGCCTACGGTGCCACAGACCCAGGTCTGACACAAAAATGGTGTACGCCTTTCCTCGAAATTGGGGACTGGAATGGTGCCGCAGCCGACTGGAACAGTACGGATGCTATTAAAAACGCACCTTGCGCCCGTTTTGCAACCGCCCGCGGCGGCAAGATCTACACAGTAAACATGAAGACCATGAGCATCGCCGAAGTGACATCTGATGGACTCAATGATCTTTATAAACTCGACCCCTCGCTCGGCTCGCAGCCAATGGTCAATTTAGCAGACGGAACAGCTGTGCCGCAGATCTATGGTACAGCCATATCACTTGATGACGCCGGTAATTTCTTGATCGGGCGTAACTTCGTTACACCGACCAGTTCGCTCTACTGGTCGGTATATTCACCAACATCAAAAAAGACCATTAATCTTCCTGCTCTCCCCGTGCCCGACGGTTGGACTATCGGCCGTATCGATTGTGTCGGCCGAGTGCTCGGTGATCTTACACGCGAGGCTTTGTTCTTCATCGCTCCTACACAAGGCAATTACACGCAAAAAGTACGTGTGATCAAGGCTACCGGTAACGGCTCTGTTGAGAGCATAACGTTGGAGGATATCGGTGAGGTGGCAGTGCTTCCGTCTGCTGCCGCCCAGCAGGGCATCGTGCAGCCAGCATTCAGAACTTATGCCGACTATGAAGCTGCCGGTGAAGAAAACTACAACTTCTATTATTCGGCGACTTCGGGTGTTAACAATAGTTATACGGCCTATCTCAACGGCACGGCTGTCAATAATTTCGCTCCTGACATGCAGTATTCCATCAAATCTGGTGTCAATGGCTTTGACACTTTCGTGTTAGGTGGAAAGCGCTATTTTGTCCGCAACTATTCAATTACTGCGACTGCCCGTGACATGGGTTTTGCTGTGCTTGATGAAAATGGTGACATCCTCACAACATATATGAACACGGATTATGTGCCCGATGGAGGATATTCGACGCTGATCGCTGAACCTGTCGACAACGAAAGCGCTAATATCTATATTTATAATGCGCAAGGAAAAGGCGTATGTGGCGCGATGCTCGAATTTCGTCCTGCCGACTGCAATGCTCCGGTAATCCCAGAAAAGCCAGTCGGCATATCCCCTGAAGATCCGTATGTGATCAATGACCCGGTAGGTTTGGCAACAATGGGTCCGCAAATCCAGTCTGACAAGTTCTATGTTAGTCTTGCCAATGATATCGATATGGCCGGAACTGCATTCTCGCCAATCAAGACGACGGCAAATATCTATATCGAAGGTAATAATCACGTAATAAAGAATCTTACAGCTGCAACTAGCGCTAGTGGCAATTACGGACTCTTTGATCAGTTCAGCGGAGAAGTCAGAAATCTCGGTTTTGAAAATGTCTATGTGTCTACCAACTGGGGCTGTGGCGGCGCTTTAGCCGGACAAACCAATGATGCGGTCATAGAGAATTGCTATGTGACTGGATCCGTAACATCTGCCGCTGCAGGCGGTTTTGTCGGCACGGTGGCTGGCAATACATTGATTAACAATTCCTATTCCATCGCAAATGTTACCGACCTCAACAATCATTATGCCGGTGGTCTCGTTGGCCGTGTCGGCTCTCAGTCTGCCTCCGCAAATCTTACTGTCAACAACTCTTATGCAGGAGGTAATGTTTCAGCTAGAGGAACTGCAGGAGGTATCGCATGTGCAAGTTTTGCTGAGAGTGTGATTATACTCAATAATGTTATAGCATGGAATTCTTCGGTAACCGGAAATGCTGCGAGTGGCGCTTTAGCAGGTGGTTTGAGCGAGAATATCACACTGGAAAACTGTATGGTATTCAAAGGTATGAAATTGAATGGAGAGCCTGCAGGTGAAGCCACTACTGATGATCTTATGGCGGAAGTATCCAAATGGGAAGGTTTCAACAAGACTGTCAATAACGGCCGCGCTGTGTTAGCATGGCAAAAGGCCAACGGCAATCCCAATCTTCCTGCTACAAAGGATAATCCTCTCGTGATCACCAATGCCGACGAACTCGTTGCCATGCGTAACTACATGAGCGTAGGTGACAGCTATTATTCAATTGAAAATGATATCGACATGGCCGACGTGAACTATGTGGCTCCGCTTGGCGACAACAATTTCTCAGGATGTATTCTCCATATTGAAGGCAACGGTCATGTAATCAAAAACCTTACGATAGACGGTGGTCAGTATCCGTCGCTTATCGGCGTGTTTATGGGCGAGATCAGAAATCTCGGTCTTGTCGACGTTGATATTGTAAGTGACGGGCCTGGAGTCGGTTCTTTTGGTGCGTTTACAGGCCATGCGTCTTATGACGGAGTTACTGTGATTGACAACTGTTTTGCAACGGGTAATGTTACGGCAAATAATAATTACGCCGGTGGTATAGGTGGCTATAACAACGGTAAAGTTAAGATCACCAACTGTTATTCAGCTGTCAATGTAGTAGGCAAGACCTTTGCTGGCGGCATCCTTGGCTGGGTTCCTAGTGGCGAGACCACTATAGAGAACGTTTATGCTTCGGGTTACGTGGAGGCTACAGATGCAGACGGCAAAGCCGGCGGTATCATCAACCTTGTTGAAGAAGCTGTGGGCACTCTTAACAATGTCGTTGCATGGAATAGCGCTGTATACGCAGCAGATGGGGCTACTGCAGCTGTAATCAATGGCGGAAATGTCGTGGCGACTGAAAATAATGTCGTGTTCTGCAACGCACTTTCCTTGAACGGTGAAGAAGCACCCGAAGGTGGCAAGACAAGCGAAGAACTCACGGCACTCGTAACTTCCTGGGATGCATTCTGCTCCAAGGACGGCGAGGATCTTCCCGTGCTGAAATGGCAGGCTGAGGGTAGTGCCGGCATCGACGATATTGTTGCCGATGAAGCTGAAGCCAACGGACCGGCAGTCTACTACAATCTCCAGGGAGTCCAGGTTGCCAATCCTGAAAGCGGTATCTATATCGTTCGTCGCGGTAATAAAGTGACAAAAGAACTCATCCGCTGATCCACATTGTCATTATGACCAAATAGGCGGTGTATCGGATTACGGTACACCGCCTTTTTGCTAATGTGCTCTGTTTCATTCGGCTCATCGGCCACGTCGGCCCCCTCAGGCGGCAGATGTTATCTTGAGTTCTCACGGAGAAAACTTGAAACCGATTTTTTTGAAAATTTTGTTTGAAAAAATTTGCATGGTTCGGAAATAGTCTGTAACTTTGCATCGCTTTTGAAAACAATCGGGGTGTAGCTCAGTTGGTTAGAGTACGCGTCTGGGGGGCGTGAGGTCGCTAGTTCGAGTCTAGTCACCCCGACAAAATGAAAGGCAAGGCGGTGTATCAAAACAAGATACACCGCCAATTTTTTTTGAGCCGCAGGAAAAGTCTTGTGGCTTTTTTATGTTATATTTGCAGTTTTAAAACGATTTTCTGAATGTAATCATAAAACATATTATAACTCCTAATTAAATTACCGACCATGAGATTTCTTTGTGCTATTGTAATGATTTTAGCGGTGTTTGTGTGCAATGCGCGCGCTTTGCGTGTTCTCGCGATAGGAAACAGTTTTTCGCAGGATGCCATCGAACAAAACCTCTATGAACTCGCCGCAGCGACCGGCGATACGCTGATCATAGGAAACGCCTACATACCGGGGTGTCAGATCGATCTGCATCTGTCAAATATCCGCAGTGACAAGGCTGCTTATTCCTACCGCAAAGTGGTCGACCGGGTGAAGGTGAAGCGTGATACTACCGCGTTGAGCATGATTCTGAGTGATGAGCCGTGGGATGTGATCAGTCTTCAGCAGGCAAGCCATGTGTCGGGCCAGAAGCACACTTATGCCAACCTGCCGGAACTTAAGCGTGAAGTGGAGGCTCGAATGCCTAACAAGGATGCTGAGATTATCTGGCACATGACGTGGGCCTATGCCGGGAATTCCAATCATTCCGGTTTCAAGAACTATGGTAACGATCAGGATGTGATGAACGATAGTATCCTCAGTGCGGTATGTTCTGAAGTGCCTCGCAACGGAATATCTCGGATCGTGCCTGCCGGACTCGCCATACAGAACGCCCGCGAGGTCTTCGGCGACACACTTAACTCCGACGGTTATCATCTGTCGCTCGGTCTCGGCCGCTATGTGGCGGCATGTACATGGTATGAGTTCCTCACGGGCAAAAACGTGAAGGGCAATCCCTATCATCCCGGATCCATTTCTGCTGAGGATGCGGCAAAGGCTCAGAAAGCTGCCCACAAGGCGATGAAAACCGACGTATGCAGGAGGTCTAAGAGGTGAGGTCTGACGGACAATCGTGTGAGTCCGCCCCATTTTTTTTGATGCCGATGGGCGTTAAGTGGGCTTAATTCCGTAATTTTGCATATCTTCTTTAGATTTCATATATCACACAGTATTATTTTACGATGAAAAAAGTGTTATTGCTCGGCTCCGGCGCCTTGAAAATAGGCCAGGCAGGCGAATTTGACTACTCAGGATCCCAGGCTCTCAAGGCTCTGCGCGAGGAAGGTATTGAATCTGTACTCATCAATCCCAATATCGCGACGATCCAGACTTCGGAAGGCGTCGCCGACCGCGTGTATTTCCTCCCGATCACTCCCCGCTTTGTCGAGGAAGTCATCAAGAAAGAACGCCCTGACGGCATATTGCTCGCGTTCGGCGGGCAGACGGCACTGAACTGCGGTACGCAGCTTTATCTCGACGGCACTCTCGAAAAATATGACGTGAAGGTACTCGGCACTTCAGTCGAGGCAATCATGATCACTGAAGACCGTGATCTGTTTGTCAAGAAGCTTGATGAGATAAATGTCAAGACTCCGGTGTCGCAGGCTGTAGATAATATCGACGATGCATTGACGGTGGCCCACAGGATCGGCTACCCGGTGATGGTGCGCTCGGGTTATGCGCTTGGCGGCCTAGGCTCAGGCATCTGCACCAATGACGAGGAATTCCGTACTCATTGCGAAAGCGCGTTGGCCTATTCGCGTCAGATCTTGGTTGAAGAGTCGCTCAAGGGTTGGAAAGAAATCGAGTTTGAGGTGATCCGTGATGCTTCTGACCTCTGTTTCACGGTTGTGCCGATGGAGAATTTTGATCCGCTCGGCATCCATACCGGCGAGAGCATCGTTGTGGCTCCTATCGTCTCGCTGAGACCCGAGCAGATCAGGATGCTCGAGGATATCGCCACAAAGGTCGTGCGCCATATCGGCATCGTAGGCGAATGTAACATACAGTATGCCTTCAATGCCGAGACCAATGACTACCGCATCATCGAGATAAATGCCCGTCTGAGCCGTTCGTCGGCATTAGCATCAAAGGCATCGGGCTATCCGCTGGCATTTGTGGCCGCCAAACTCGCCCTGGGCTACACTCTCGATCAGATCGGAGAGCCCGGTACGGCCAACTCTGCCGCCAAAGCGCCCGAGGTCGACTATATGATTGTGAAGATCCCGCGTTGGGATCTTTCGAAATTTGTCGGTGTCGACCGGGAGATCGGCTCTTCGATGAAATCGGTCGGCGAGATCATGTCGATCGGCAAATCTTTCGAGGAAATCATCCAGAAAGGTCTGCGAATGATCGGGCAGGGCATGCACGGATTTGTCGGCAACTCGGATCTCCATGTCGACGACCTCGACCATGCGCTTACCCATCCTACCGACATGCGCATCTTCGCCATCGCCCAGGCTCTCGAGGAAGGGTATGATCCTAGGCGTGTGGCCGAACTGACGAAGATCGACATCTGGTTTATCGACCGCCTCGCCAATATCGTGCGTTTTGCCAAAGAACTGAAGGAGCGCGGCGGCACAGTAGAGGACCTCGACCGTGAGACCATGCTTGAGGCAAAACGTCTCGGCTTCTCCGATTTCCAGATCTCGCGTCTGGTAGAGAACCCCGACGGCAACATGGAAGCCGACGTGCTGAGAGTCAGAAACCGCCGCAAGGAGTTGGTTGTGACTCCGGCCGTGCGGCGCATCAATACCGTTGCCTCGGAGTATCCCGAGCTTACCAATTATCTCTATGTCACCTATGGTGTCGCCGAACATGCTATCCCCTACGACCTGAACGCGGGCAACAATATCATAGTGCTCGGATCGGGCGCATACCGCATAGGCAGCTCTGTCGAGTTTGACTGGTGTTCGGTCAATGCGGCATCGACATGCCGCAAACTCGGCTATAAGGCTATAATGATCAATTATAACCCCGAGACTGTGTCTACCGACTACGATATGTGTGACCGGCTCTACTTCGACGAACTCAGTTTCGAGCGCGTGATGGATATCATCGACCTCGAGGCGCCCCGTGGTGTGATAGTCAGCGTCGGCGGCCAGATTCCCAATAATCTGGCGATGAAGCTCTATCGTCGTCATGTGCCTGTTCTGGGCACCTCGCCAGTCTCGATCGACCGCGCTGAGAACCGACACAAGTTCTCGGCCATGCTCGACCGTCTTGGCATCGATCAGCCGCGCTGGAAGGAGCTCACCACCGAAGATGAGATACATGCTTTTGTCGAGGAAGTCGGATTTCCGGTTCTGATCCGTCCGAGCTATGTGCTTTCGGGCGCGGCGATGAACGTCTGCTATGATTACGAACAGATGCACCGTTTCCTCAGCCAGGCGGCCAAAGTCTCCAAGGAGTACCCGGTCGTTGTCTCCGAGTTCCTGCAGAACGCCAAGGAGATAGAGTTTGATGCTGTCGCCCGCAACGGTCAGATAGTAGAGTATGCGATCTCGGAGCATGTCGAATTTGCCGGCGTGCATTCGGGCGACGCGACTCTCGTTTTCCCGGCGCAGAAAATTTATATGGCGACCGCCCGCCGCATCAAGCGCATCAGCGCCCGCATTGCCGAGGCTCTCAATATCTCCGGCCCGTTCAACATCCAGTATCTCGCCAAGGACAATTATGTGAAGGTGATCGAATGTAATCTCCGCGCTTCGCGTTCGTTCCCTTTTGTGAGCAAGGTGCTGAAGAAGAATTTCATCGAGACCGCCACTCGCATAATGCTCGGAGAGACCCCCGAAGTTGCCGATACGTCGACTTTCGACATCGACTATATCGGAGTCAAGGCATCGCAGTTCTCGTTTGCCCGTCTCCACAAGGCAGACCCGGTGCTCGGTGTCGACATGGCCTCGACCGGCGAGGTGGGTTGTCTCGGACGCGATTTTGACGAGGCTCTGCTCAACGCGATGATCTCGGTCGGTCACCATGTGCCGGCCAAAGGTGTGCTTGTGAGCTCGGGCGACGTCCGTGCCAAAGTCGACATGCTGGAGGCGTGCCGTCTGCTTGAATCGAGAGGCTATCCGCTATATGCCACTCCCGGCACGACGGCCTTCCTCGCCGAGAACGGCGTGAAAGCGACACAGGTCTGCTGGCCAGACGAAGACGGTCTGTCGGTGCTCGACGTCATAGGCGACCATACTGTTGATCTTGTGATCAACATTCCCAAGAACCATACCAAGCGGGAACTGACCAACGGCTATCATATCCGTCGTCATGCGATCGACCACAACATACCTTTGCTTACTAACCCGCGCCTCGCGCTGGCTTATGTCAAAGCCTTTGTCACGAGACCCGTGGAATCGATCGGCATCACCCCGTGGCAGGAATATTGAGAGTCAGACAGCGTTAGCTTAGCTCCGGTCTCTTAGAAACAGACACAACCCGCGAACCCGAGGTCTCGCGGGTTGTGTTGTTATAAGTCTGAGAAGATACATGAAATGGCTGACCTTATAAATAACGTGAGCCATATTAAAATAATTAGAAGAGCGTCAGTTGGTTATTACACGCCCGTTCTAAAATTATCATAGGTTTCTTTATTATTGCTGTCCGATAAAACTTGAAGATGGCAAAAAGGCATGGCTCGAACGCTGA
>CAJUMI010000026.1 GCA_910587545.1 uncultured Muribaculaceae bacterium
CAGAGCTCTAAAAATGAGAAGCTGCGCCGTAAACCTTAATTACGACACAGCCTCCGCTTGTCATACCTGTCGGGCTGGTCATAAGACCCGCCCGACAGTTGTTATCTCTTCAGACTCCATTCCCAGCCATCCTTGGTGTCTTTGACGTCAAAGCCAATCTCAGACAGGCGGTTGCGGATGAGGTCAGATGTAGTCCAGTCCTTGTTTTTCTTGGCTCCCGCACGTATCTCGAGCAGGAGATCGACAGCATCCTCGAATGGTTTCACAGCCGACGCACCGTTCGCGCCGCTCTCGGGCGCCGACGCGGTGTCGGGCAATATGCCGAGTATCTCGATCATAAACGTGTCCATCAGCTGACGCAGCGCGTCGATGTCGGCCTGCGAGGCTGCAGCCTTGCCGTCATTGATCATATTGATTATACGGCAGGCTTCAAACAGCGCCGCGATGACCATCGGAGTGTTGAAATCATCGTCGAGAGCATCATAGCACTGACGCTCGATGGCGGTGACATCATGGACAGACGCGTCGCCCGTCGGCTTGAGATCGCGCAGACGGCGGTAGGCATCAAGCAAGCGGTGGAGCGCCTTTTCAGATCCCTGAAGAGCCTCATTGCTGAAGTCGACCGTCCCGCGGTAATGGGCCTGCAGGATAAAGAAGCGGATGGTCATCGGCGAATAAGCCTGCGACAGCAGAGAATGAGAGCCGGTGAAAAATTCGTCAAGGGTGATGAAATTGCCTAACGACTTGCCCATCTTCTTGCCGTTGATGGTGATCATATTGTTGTGCATCCAGTAACGCACGGTCGGCTCGCCGTTATGGGCCACTGACTGGGCTATCTCGCAGTCATGATGGGGAAACTTCAGGTCCATGCCCCCGCCGTGGATGTCGAAATGACTGCCGAGATACTTCTCGCTCATCGTCGAGCACTCGAGATGCCATCCGGGGAAGCCTTCGCTCCACGGCGACGGCCAGTGCATGATATGCTCGGGAGCGGCCTTTTTCCAGAGCGCGAAGTCGGCCGGATTGCGTTTCTCGCTCTGGCCGTCAAGCTCGCGTGTGGTTGCAAGAAGCTCCTCGATATTTCGGCCCGACAAGCGGCCGTAGCCGTAATCACGATTGAACTTCGGCACATCGAAATAGACCGAACCGTCGCTCTCGTAGGCATATCCGCTGTCGAGTATCTTCTTGATATACTCGATCTGCTCTATGATGTGCCCCGATGCATGAGGCTCTATCGAAGGCGGCAACACATTGAGCGCGTCCATCGCTTTGTGGTAGCGGTTGAGATAATACTGCACCACTTCCATCGGCTCGAGCTGCTCGATGCGCGCCTTCTTGGCTATCTTGTCCTCGCCGTCGTCGGCGTCATGCTCAAGATGACCGACATCGGTAATATTACGCACATAGCGCACCTTGTAGCCGAGATGTCTAAGATAACGGTGGACGATGTCAAACGTTATGGCCGGACGCGCATGGCCGAGATGACCGTCGCCGTAGACAGTCGGGCCGCAGACATACATGCCGACTACGCCATCGTGTATCGGGCGGAATGCTTCCTTGTTGCGGGAGAGAGTGTTGTATATCGTCAGATTGTTTGGTTTCATGATTGATACACTCGTATTTGACTGATGGTCGGTCAGGCCATGAAAGGATTGGGGAGATCTCCGCCGTTATTGCCAGAGGGCTGGTTCTTGGGAGTCTTGTGCTTGATCTCACCGAACATTGACTCATATTTGGCGACATTGTCGCGCAGGGCGAAAAGCACATTCTTGACGTTTTCGGGCGTCATGATGATGCGGCTCTGCACCTTTGCCTGAGGCATGTTGGGAGCGACCGACACGAAGTCGATAAAAAACTCATTGGCCGAATGGGCGATTACAGCGAAATTAGCATAATGGCCTGATGCCACATCGGGGGTGAGTTCCACTTTCAATTCGGTTTTATTCTCGTTTGCCATGATTGTATATATTGTATATGGTTAATATTTTAGATCTTACTTGCTGAATGTCACGGTCTCTTCGCCGCTGCCGCCTAAATAGCGGATTTTTACGCCCTCGCAGGACGCAAGATCCCAGATGTCGCTGAGATCGAACGAGGCATAGTACTGTCTGACGCGGCCGATCTGACTGTCTGAGGTGAAAACCAGATAAAGTTCAGGATACGCGCTGTCGGCTGTCGCCTCGTCGAGAGCCAGCGTAAACCGCTCGGGACGCGCGTCTAACGACAGTTCGGCCCATACGTCGAGATACTCGCCTGACCGGGTGAGAGACACCATCTTCATGCTCTGCGAAGTCCATGATTCTATAGTGGCCAACGGCGTCGGCTCCGGAGTGCCGTTCTGAATTGCTGTTATACCATAGAGATCGATAGGACCGCTTTCATAGGGCATTTGGCCGCCTGAAGGCGTGTAATATATGATAAGGCGGGTTTCGGGCTTGATCTTGCCGACGTCGATCCTTACCGGAGCGGTGAGTGTGATCAACTCCGAGTCGCCGCTTTTGCGCAGTGTGAACACACTGCCATTGCCGGATGTATTCTCAAAAGTCGCGAAGTCGGCACACATGTCCGACGGGAGTCCGTCCCCGCTCTTTTCGCCGTCGCTGCTGCAGGAAACCGATATAAGGCCGACGAGAAGAATGGCGAGCCATAGGACGAAAGTTATCGTGAATTTATTTTTTAGCATTAAAATTTTTGGTTAAAAATTTTTGTTTCTGACTGTCAGCCGGCCGATCCGGCCATCTTCCATATGCACGATGCGGTCGCTGTCGGCCGCAAGATTCTCATCATGCGTCACTATGACAAACGTCGCGCCCATTTCATCGCGAAGCTCGAAAAACAGACGATGGAGCTCGGCACGGTTTCCGGAGTCCAGGCTTCCCGTAGGCTCGTCGGCGAGGACGACCGAAGGATTGTTGACCAGCGCACGGGCCACTGCCGCACGCTGACACTCACCGCCCGACAGTTCGGTCGGCCTATGGCTGCTGCGGCCCGCGAGTCCGAGACGCCCGATCAGCCTGTCGGCCCGCTCGAATGCGGCCTGACGCGATACTCCGCCGATAAGCGCAGGCATGGCGACGTTCTCACGGAGAGAAAATTCAGGCAGAAGCCTGTGGAACTGAAACACAAAGCCGATCTCGCGGTTGCGGAATGCCGACTGCCTGCGGTCGCTGAGTGTCAGGACATTGTTGCCGTCATAGCTAACCGTCCCGCCGTCGGGAGTCATCAGAGTGCCGATGATCTGAAGCAGAGTTGTCTTTCCGGCGCCGCTCGGCCCCACGATAGAGGTCACAGCCGAAGGCACGATGTCGAGATCGATACCCTTCAGCACCTCAAGTTCGCCGTAGCGTTTGACTATTTTTCTGATTTCTATCATAAGTAACGTGCGAAAAAGCGCCCGCAGGATGCGATGCAAAGATACTATTTTTTTCTATAACAGCAGGATATTTTTGTTTTGGTAATATCTTACTTTACGATCATTCTGCTGGCATTTACAAGTTTGCATAGATTAATTCCATTCACCGACGCCTTTATTCATTATTTTCGATCACGATGGATGCCCGCCTGGCCGTCAGATCCCGGCAACGACAAATTTATTCCAATATTTATTTAACACTACTTTATATGGGAAAAATTTGGTTAATAAATTAGAATTTGTTTACTTTGCTGAAAAATGCAACTATAATACCTCAAAGATTTTATCCCATCAGGAAAAAACTTGCTAATCGACAACCATACATTCAACAACCTTTTCCCATGGCTGCACTGACCCTATTGAAAGAGATTGAAAAAGGAACAAAAAGCGCTCAGTCGAAGCGTCGTATAATCGTTTATCACATGAAACACGGCAATGCGACAATACCCGACCTTGCAAAACGTCTCGGACTCAGCATTCCGACAGTTTCCAAACTTGTCGACGAACTGACTGACACCGGCCTAATCAGAGAGGGCGGCAAAACCGAGACCGGGAGCGGACGTCATCCCAACACCTATGGCCTCAATCCCGAATCCTGCTATTTCGTAGGCGTAGACATCAAAAACGGCTCGCTTTCGCTCGGCCTGATGGACTTCGGCGGAAAAGTGATCGAGAAACAGCTTGACATTAATTTCGAATCTTGCAACTCTGTCGACAATCTCTCGCAGCTCTGTGACATCATCAACCACTTCATCAACTCCCGCACGGTCGACCGCGAGTCGATCCTCGCCGTCAATGTCAACATCTCGGGCCGCGTCAACCCGATGATGGGCTACAGCTACAGCCGCTATAACTTCGAGGAAATGCCCCTCAGCGAGGTCCTCTCCGAAAAACTCGGACTGCGCGTGTGCATCGAAAACGACACCCGCGCAATGACCTACGGCGAATATATCTACGGCGACTGCAGCAAGATCGACAACCTGACTTTCCTCAACCTCAGCTGGGGCATCGGTCTCGGCATCATCATCGACGGCAAGATCTACTACGGCAAATCGGGTTTCGCCGGCGAAATCGGCCATATGGTCACCTACGACAACGAGATAATCTGCCACTGCGGAAAGAAAGGATGCCTCGAGACCGAAGCCTCGGGTCGCGCGCTCGTGCGCAAGCTTATCGAACGGCTCGAAAGCGGAGCCAACTCTCTGATCGCCGACCGCTACCGCGAAAACAAGACAATCACCCTTGACGACATTTTCGAAGCCATTGACAGCGAAGACCTGCTGTGCATAGAACTCGTAGAGGACATGGGCCGCGAACTCGGCCGCTGGCTCGCCGGCATAATCAACATCTTCAACCCCGAAAAAGTCATCATCGGCGGCGTGCTCTCGGCCGTGGGCGACTATATTCTCCAGCCCGTGATCACAGCCGTACGCCGCTATTCACTAAACCTGGTCAACAAGGATACAAAAATCGTCATCTCACAGCTCGGCGACCAGTCGGGTCTCATCGGATCGTGCGCCACGGCACGCCGCTACGCTTTTGACGACTATATCGATTGAAAACCATGCTCGGATTGCAGGCACTCTGCTACTGCGTCTGCGATCCGACTCGAAACATAATAGTAACTGAATTTTTAACCATACAATCTATCGTTAATGAAGAAATTATTTACTCGGTCCAGGCTGATGACACTGATAGCGACACTACTGCTTACCGCCGCCGTCGCATCAGCCCAAACCAACTTTAAAGTGACCGGCAAAGTCACCGACGAAGAAGGGGAAGTGCTCATAGGCGTTTCCATCAAAGCCTCAAACTCCAAGGCCGGAGCAATGACTGACATTGACGGCAAATACACAATCAGCCTTAACGGCCCGACAACGCTCTCGTTTGAGTATATCGGCATGAAACCGCAGCAGATCAAAGTCAGCACGGGCGGTGTACAGAATGTAGTGCTCAAATCAGACAACAACACCCTCGACGATGTCGTCGTCGTAGGCTACGGCACCCAAAAGAAGATCAACTTAACCGGCTCTGTCCAAAGTGTCAGCAGCGAAGAAATCATCAAGCGAAATGTTTCCAACGGATCTTCCGCTTTGCAGGGCATCGTACCGGGTCTTACAGCAATCCAATCATCCGGAGCTCCGGGCGGTGACAACGCGTCACTGCGCATTCGTGGTGTTGGCTCGATGAACTCTGAGTCTACGCCGCTGATCCTCATCGACGGCGTCGAAGGCGACCTTAACCGTATAGACCTTAACCAGATTGAATCAATCTCAGTGCTGAAGGACGGAGCTTCCGCCGCCATCTACGGCTCAAAATCATCCAACGGTGTAATACTCGTGACCACAAAACGAGGCGTTGAAGGCAAAGTAAAGGTCTCGTTCAACGGATATATCGGATGGAATAAGCCTACAACGATGCCCGATCCGGTCAATGCCGTGACTTATCTCCGGGCCATCGATCAGGCTCGCCTTAACAATGATCAGAATGCCATCTATGGCGATATTATCAATCAGTATCTGACTGAGGGCGCAGACGGCATCAACCGCTTCGACACCAACTGGCGAGATCTCATTATGAAAAACAGCGCCATGTCGCAAAATTACTCTGTCAGTGTCAGCGGCGGCAACAAACTGGCCCGCGTCTATGCCTCAGCCGGCTACTACAAACAGGACGGTATGGTTCCGAATAACACTTTCAGCCGCACCAATCTACGACTTAACGCCGACCTTACGGTCAACCGCTGGATGGATGTCGGGGCTGACATCTCCGTTCGTCAGTCGGATGTAGTCAACCCTATCGGCGGCTCCACCACCCTGATCGGCTACGCCATGACATTCACTCCTATTCTGTCAGCAATAAACAATGACGGAACCTGGGGCTACGGCCTTCAGGGCAATAACCCGGTCGCCGCGATCTACGCCGGCGGTGACTCAAAAAGCATGTCTCCGGAGTATGCAGCCCGACTGTCAGCCACAATTCGCCCCTTCAAAGGCATGACCATTCTCGGGCAATACCACTGGAAGCGCAACGACGGACGCACCAAAGTCTTTGCTGACACGTATGAAGAATATGAAGGAGGCGCCTACAAAGGCACATTCCCAACCAAAGAAAAAGCCGCAAGTGAAGAGCGCAGCACTGCCACTCTCAAACAATTCAATGTAAACGCCACTTACGAAAACACATTTGCTGAAAAGCATTACATCAAAGCCATGATCGGCTTCCAGAGCGAGGAATATTCAAGCAACTCCTTGACAGCCAAACGATCAAATTATCACTACAACGGCTATGAAGATATTGTTCACGGCGAAGCGGCCACGGCAACCAACAGCTCATACAGTCTGACTTGGGCCAAATTAGGCTATATGTTCCGCCTCAACTATATCTATGCCGACAAGTATCTGCTCGAAGTTTCAGGCCGTTACGACGGCACGTCACGATTCCTGCGCGACCAGCGATGGGGTTTCTATCCCTCGGTATCGGTAGGCTGGCGTATCTCGGAAGAAAGTTTTTGGGAGCCGCTGCGCTCCGTGGTTGACAACTTCAAACTCCGTGCGTCATACGGCCAGCTTGGCAACGAAAGCATCGGTAGCTGGTTCCCTTATCTTTCAGCCATCTCACCCAACAATGCTTACGGCTACTGGTTTGATAAGACTTTTACCGATGGCGTAGCCCAGACTCAGTTGTCCAACCCTAAAATTCACTGGGAAAAATCTATCCAACGCAACATAGGCATTGATTTCAACTTATTCAACAGCCGCTTGACCGGATCGTTTGATTTTTACTATCGCCACATCGAAGACATGCTTCAGCAGTTTGTGCTTCCTGAATTCGTTGCTCTTACCCCTCCATGGCAGAATGCAGGATCCATGCGAAACCAGGGCTGGGAACTCTCGCTCGGATGGAACGACCGCGTAGGCAACGTCAGCTATTACGTCAAAGGAAACCTTTCAGACACTCGCAATAAGGTGCTGAAACTGTACGGCAACGGCAACACCTCAGGCAACCGTCTCCTCGCCGAAGGGCAGTCGCTCAACAACTATTATGGCTACGTCGCCGATGGGTTCTACCAGTCTTACGATGAAATATATGCCGTCGACGACGAAGGTAAATACATTACTCCGGTCTACAACAACGATCGAGATAACATCAAGCCCGGATACATCAAATACCGTGACCTCAACGGCGACGGCGTCATAAACGGCGACGACCGTAAAGTCATTGGCGACGGACGCCCCCACTTCGAATTCGGACTGCAGTTCGGTCTCGACTGGAAAGGCATTGACTTCTCGGCCATGCTTCAGGGAGTAGGCGAAAAAGAAGTATACTATAGCGGAGGCGGCGCAAGAGCACTCGTCGGAAACGCGACATTATATGAATATCAGCTCGACACCTGGAGCGAGGATAATCCCAATGCCAAATTCCCATTGCTCCTGCAGGATCCCAACGGCAGCAACCAGAACAATCTGTTCTCCTCGTTCTGGCTACAGAGCGCCGCATATTGCCGACTGAAAAACATAACCGTCGGATATTCCCTTCCTAAAAAATGGTTGCAGGTGATTGACGTAGAACGTGTGCGTTTTTATGCAAGCGCTCAAAATCTTCTCACAATCCGCGGTAAGAACTTTTACGAAGGCTTTGACCCCGAATCTAGTGCGGGAGCAAGCTGCTATCCGCTGAATAAGACTTTCCTCTTTGGTGTTAACGTTGAATTCTAAATCACTGAAATGAAAAAATTATCATATATTCTGCTCTTTGCCCTGACGACAGCCCTCTCAAGTTGCGCCGACTTCCTCGACAGGCACAGCACCGCCTACGACTCTGACGGCTTTTTTAAATCTGAATACGGCCTTGAGCAAGGCGTTACGGGCATATATCGTTTAGTTCCGTTTAATCTCAACTGGGATGTTCCTCCCACAATGGTCCAGGACGTTTATACTGCTTTCGCCCTCCAGGAAACCGAGAACACCACAATCGGTGCTGGCGGCGGTCTGAACCCCGATCAGTCATACGTCAACACCTACTGGGCCGGACACTGGAATATAATCGGACGCGCAAATTCCGTTATCGACGGAGCAAAAACCGATGTCAACGACATGACCGCCACATACCGTCAACATCTGTGTGAGGCCAAGGTTTTGCGCGCATACGCCTACTACAACCTGATGACAACATTCGGTGACATACCGTTTTTCACCTCTTCCGTAACCCCCGAGCAATATACAGCCGGAAGAACAGACAAAAAGATCATCGCCGACTACCTTATCAACGAACTCACCGAAATCGCAGAGTCAGAAGCATTGGAATGGACCGCAAGCCAGCGCGGCCGCGTCGACAGGGCTACAGCATACGCCTTGGCGTCGCGTTTCGCTCTCTTTGCAGGCAGTCTTGACTTCGGCGGCGAAAGTCAGGCTTATTTTCAAAAAGCGGCTGACGCAGCCAAACAGGTGATGGATCACCGTCAGCTCGCCAGGAATTTCGCAGATCTATTCACTCTTGACGGCCAGATGAAAGCCGACGTCCGCAGTGAAATGCTGTGGGAACTGGAATACACTCCCGTCGGCACAAACGAGACGAAACGAACTCACCGTACACGCTACGGACACACATCGCGTACAGCCGGCGGTTCTTCCGTACGTTTCCCGTCTCAGCTGCTTGCTGACACATACGAATGCATCGACGGACTCCGCATCGATGAATCGCCTCTCTATGACCCCAAGAAACCTACACAAAAGCGCGATCCGCGTTTCCGCCATACGCTGCTTGCTCACGGCGATACGATGACCTATTCAAACAACGGCGGGGCAAGCATCCTGAAGGTAGTCATCAACGCCTACGACGATGTGACTCGTATATTTCCCAATCCACGTCGACCGGGAACCTGGGGCAACGCTGAAAACAGCGATGTCACAGGCACTCAGGTCAGCTTCGCGACTTACGGTTCCGGCTGGCTGTGGAACAAATACAACGAGGATCTGGCAGAAAGTTTCTCCGAAAGTTCGTGTGACATATCTATTATCCGCGTGGCTGAAGTGTATCTCACGTATGCAGAAGCAATGATCGAAATGGGTAAATTCAACGATCCTTCGGTTCTCACTGCAATCAACGACGTAAGAAAACGTGCCGGCCAACCTTTGCTGGATTCTAAAGCCTGCGTTGAAAATGAAAATCTCAACGGCCTGAGCATACAGGAAAAATTCCGTCAGCGTGTACGCCGCGAACGCAAATGCGAGCTCGCGATGGAAGGTGTGATCTTCACCGACATGCGCCGTTGGCAGATCGGCGATATATGCAACGAGTTCCCGTCCTATGGCAACCCCATCAAAGACATCCGTTACGAAGGGCTCGAAGCGACCGATATTCCGAACTTCAATTACGGTTTAGATCCTCACCGCAGCAACATAAACGACATAGCCCACTACGAACATTACAAGGACAAACTCCGTGTCCGAGACCGCAACCGCTTCTGGGCACCACGCTTCCAATGGTGGCCGATCCCTCGCGTCGAACTCGACCGAGACCCCAATCTCTCTAATCCCGACTACGAATGAAACATCTGTATATAAATCCGCTGCTATCAGCAGTTTTAACATTAGCATCACTCACCGTTGACGCCCGCACGAGCGTCAACGGTGATGCTGCATCTGTCACTCTGTCCAACGATCATGTCTCGGCACGCTTCGCAGCCGACAAGGCATTCGACATTCTGTCGCTCAAGTCTGCCGATGGCTTCGAATCGGTCAAGCCGGGGCTCAACACCAGACCGTGGACTCTCACCTACCGCGGACTTCAGGGACAGACTCCCGAACTCGATCCGTCGTGCGCCGTCTATCAGGGCTACCGCACAGAGAAGACCGACAGCTCGTCGACGATAGTTTTCTCATGGAACACCCGCCTGCTGTATGACGGCGGAACCTACCCCGTGGAAATGAGCGTCACACTCGCCGACAATTCACCGCTGCTCGAGTGGAACCTCTCTGCCTCTCTGCCCGAAGGCTGGAGCATCACAGACTTCAAATTCCCCGCTCTGAGCGTCGTGTCTCCAGACTCGGCAAAGGTGATCACACCCGGCGGCTGGGGCAACGAATACACCCACCGTCAGGGCGGTCACTATGAGGCCAACTATCCCTCGTGGAGCGGCTCAATGCAGATGATGATGGTCGATGACGGCAAAGGAGTATGGTTCTATTCTCCGCGCGATTATAACGCCTGCGGCAAACTCATGACCGTCGACGCCAAGGGCGGCGCCACGATATTCAATACAAAAGTAGTCGCATCCGAGGGATGGAACGACCGCACAAACTCGCGATTCAACGTCCCCTGGACTACCGTCACAGGCCGACACCCCGCCGACTGGAGTGCGACGGCCGTCGATTGGTACCGACCGTTCGCTCTCACTACCGAGTGGGGCTCCAAGACGCTCGACGAACGCGACATACCCGAATGGATGATGGAAAAAGACCTCTGGCTGCGCGCCAAATATCTCGGCGACACCACTGTCGTGGCCGTAAACCGCGCCATCGACTATTTCGGCGAGAACATCGCTTTCCACTGGTATTTCTGGCACAACCATCCCTACGACTCGCATTATCCCGATTACTTCCCCGCCAACGAAAAATTTGCGCCTATCATCAAACAAGTGCGTGACCGAAACTGTCAGGTAATGCCCTACATCAACGGGCGACTCTGGGATCCGGCAACCGAAAGCTACGGTCCCCGCAACGGCAAGGACGCATCATGCCGCCGACCCGACGGAAATCTCTACACAGAGATCTATCCCACCTCGATAGTCCCCAACACGGTCACCTGTCCCGCGTCGCCGATATGGCACGATGTGATCATGGAGCTGGCCGACCGCATCCAGGACGAACTCGGCACTAACGGCCTCTATATCGACCAGATAGCCGCTGCCGCCCCTTATCCGTGCTATGCTACCAATCACGGTCACCCCGTCGGGGGGGGCGAATTCTGGTATCACGCCTACCGCGACATGATGAATGATCTGCGCCGCGATCACCTTCGCCCTGGCAATGTCGTATTCTCGGAAGAGAACGCCGAATGCTATATCCCGTGCTTCGACATCCTTCTGACAGTCAATACTCCCCACAGCCCGATCTGCAAGATCGTTCCGCTTTACCCGCTCATCTACTCTGACCGTGTGCTGACAACAGCATTCACATACTCGCCCTACACCGACGTACGCAACGGCGATTTCCGCTACGAAAACATGCAGTGTCTGCTTTACGGCGCACAGCTCGGCTGGGTTGATCCCCGTCTGCTTTGGGTCGATGACAAATCGGCCTACGAAGCCCGGTTTCTCAAAAACCTTGTCGAATTCCGCAAGAAACAGCACGACGTGTTTATCGGCGGACGCTACATCCGCGAGTTTATCCCTGAGGGAGACAATCCCATCGCCGAGATACCGGTTTTCGGCTCCGACTATATGGTCAAGGGCGCGGAATGGCTCTCGCCATCAGGCCAACGTGTGCTTTATGTCGTCAACAGCGACTCGAAGCCCCACAAAGTCACTTTGCCGACCGGCAAGACAGTTACACTGAAACCGATCTCGGCTGAGCGCTATAACCTCAATTAGTTACACCATCTATATCAAACTCTTTTTATTCTCCTAAAACACTTTAAATTATGAAAAGACAATTACTCTTCGCATCTCTCGCTGTTTTGACGACAGCCGTGAATGTCGTACAGGCTCAAGACCCGGGCGACAGAGACAAAGTAATCTATTCCACAAACCTCTCGCTCGAATGGTACGGCGCTCCGACCGGAGAGTGCCTTAATGCCGGAGGCGGCGCATCGCGCAGCGGCATTGGCGTCAACGGTAAATTTTACCTTACTGTCAACAATAAAGGCGTTGCCGTCTACAACAAGGACGGCCAAATCAAATTCATCGACAACAAAGACACATGGGTTTCGATCAACTGCGACGACGCAGGCCATGTCTATTTCCGTAACGACAAAGGCGGATGGGCCGGACCGGAAGGCGCGGGATGGTATCTGTCCGACAACGCACAGTTTTGCGTTATCGACTCCAAATCCGATGAAATAATCAAGCACGATATCCCGATGGCCGGAGGCGTGAAATGCCGTTTTGACGCTCTCCCGCACGTGATGGGCGATATGGTCAACGAATTCGTGGAAATACCTGTGACCGCCAATGCTACCGGCAATATCGGCTATGAATTCATGTATGACCATCTCGAACAAGCTGAGTTTGTAGGGAAGTTCGATATCGCTAAGGCTCTCAAGGATGGTGGCTTCCCCGCCCCGGCAAATATAGTGCAGACGCTCGGAACAGCCCAGCTATATGCTCCTGATGGTGAGGGCATAGCTCAAAAAATGGCTGTACTCAGCAACAATTACCTTGATGTGACTTCTTCACACATGGGATGGGGCAACAATGTCGCAGAATATGTCTGGGATGTTAATGCCGATGGCTATAAATTTTCAGGTAAATGGCTCAATACGCCCAATCATAGCGCAGTCAGCGGCTTTTGCATGTTCAGCTACAACGGGAAGAACTATATTGTCTATCCCACAGGCATGGTCGCAGACAATCAGCCGGCAGGCGACGGGTTCTTCGTTATGGAAGAGGAACTTCTCGACACCCCGAAAAACATGAAAGCGGGTGACCCCAACAGCGACTGGAATGACCAGATCCATAAACCTGTAGCTTATAAATACTCTACTGACGGCATCGTGACCGGCAACAATTGGCGCGGTATCAACGTCGAGCCGATGGATGGAGAAGACGGCAAATTCCGCATTTACTTCTACAATCCCGGCAAATCGATGCAGGTATGGCAGCTCGATCTCACTGAATCTGCCGGCATCAATGACATCGTAGCCGACGAGACTGAAGCCAAGATCTTTGGAGGCGAAGGCCGTATCATCGTGCACTGCGAAGGTTCGGCTCAGGTATTCTCCGTCGCAGGCCAGCTCATCGCCGAGGGCAATGGCTCCATCGAGGTGCCCGCCGGCATTTACATTGTCAAGGCCGACAATAAAGCTGCCAAGATCGTCGTTAGATAAACAAGCATCATAACCAAATCAAGAAGAGCGGGCAATTCAAATTGCCCTCTCTTCTTGATTATTATATGTAGGGCTCCACGGCTCGTGGCGTCCGTCTTTGACAACCATCATAATCCGAGCTGAATGAAAAAACTGTTCTTACTCATATCGTCAATATCGCTCGCTGCCTTTGCTTACGGTGTTAAACCGATTACACCCGGCAAAGTCAATGACGTGATCAAAAAATTATCACTCGAACAGAAAGCTCGCCTGCTTGTCGGTGTAGGCGGATGCAACTCTGACATCAGCCATTACACTCCCGGCGCGGCCGGTTGGACCTATGAGATCGCCGAATTCGGCATACCGTCGATCAATCTTGCCGACGGACCTGTCGGCATACGCATCAATCCCGAGCCATGGCAGGAAAGCGTCGTGGCCTACGATGACAACGGCCTGCCTGTCCCTTCCGAATTCAATGCCGCTGACACAAGCGGACAAAGCCGGCCTTCTTATTGCACGGCATTCCCCTCGACAACCGCTCTCGCCGCGACATGGAACCGCGACATGGCGCGCCTGCAGGGCGAAATCATGGGCGACGAAGCGCGCGCTTACGGCGTGGATGTCATCCTTTCACCTGGTGTCAACATCATGCGTAACCCTCTATGCGGACGAAACTTCGAGTATTATTCCGAAGACCCATTGCTAACCGGAGCCCTTGCGTCGGAAATTATCAAAGGCATACAGTCAAAAGGCATAGGCACAAGTCTCAAACACTTGATCGCCAACAATCAGCAGACAGGCAAAAAGGTCAACGACGCCCGCATGACCCGACGTGCACTGCGCGAGATATACGCCCGACCGTTTGAGATCGTCGTGCGCGATGCCAAGCCCCGGACAGTCATGGGGTCTTATAATTATATCGCAGGCCAACCGACACAGACCAATCGCGAACTGATGACGACACTGCTGCGCGACGAGTGGGGCTTCGACGGCCTCGCGCTTACAGACTGGACCGTGTGGCGGCCGGCCGACGGCCTGATCAACGCTCGCTGTCCGCTGATAATGCCCGGCAATGAAGACCGTGTGCAAGAGATCATCAAAGCGGTCAACGACGGAAAAATATCTGAAAAACAGCTTGACAACTGTGTGCGCGACGTCCTCAACCTCGTTGCCGGATCTATTTCCGCCAAAGGATGGACAAAGTCAGATCCCGATCTCGACTCCCATGCGGCGGCTTCGCGGCAGCTCGCCGGTGAGAGCATGGTGCTGCTCAAAAACAATGACGACGTGCTGCCTCTGCCCGAAGGTACGAAAATCGCCCTGTTCGGATCGACGGCCTATAAGTCGATCGCCGGCGGAACCGGATCATCAAACGTCAACAAGGCGCGGATCGTCGACATAGACCGCGGTCTCGCCGAGGCCGGCTACAAGATCAATCAGCCGCTCGCTGAAATCTACCGCCATTATATCGCCGCTCAGGAAGCCGTGCTCGACAACGACACATGGGGGCCCGACTGGATAAAGGTATCCTATCACCGCACGGTAATCCCCGAAATGGACATTGCCGGCGCATCGGCCCTGCTCAGACGCCAGGCCGATGAAAACGAGGCGGCCGTAGTAGTCATCGGACGCAAGTCGGGAGAGACATCCGACCGCTCGCTCGCCGGAGACTACAATCTGTCGGCGGACGAGTCATCGATGATTCGCAAGGTCTGCGAGGCCTTCCACGCCGCCGGCAAACCAGTTGTAGTGGTTCTCAACGTATGCGGAGCCATGGAGATCGCCTCATGGAGCAACATGCCCGACGCCATACTGATGGCATGGTTCCCCGGACAGGAATGCGGCTACGCAGTGGCCGATGTGATTTCGGGCCGCGTAAATCCCTCGGGCCGCCTGCCGATGACTCTGCCTGTCGCCTACGACCACAATCCATCAGCCCGCAACTATCCATTCCTCGGACAACAAGGCGGCCGCAACTTCGACTACACGGAGTATCAGGAAGACATCTGGGTGGGCTACCGCTATTTCGATGCTTGCGGCCTGGCTGTCGCCTACCCCTTCGGCTACGGTCTTAGCTACACAGATTTCCTATACTCTGATCCGTCGGCAAACAGACGCGGCAACTCAACCGAACTGTCTGTCACCGTGACCAATACCGGAGACCGCCCCGGCAAAGAAGTCGTGGCTCTCTACATATCGGCTCCCGAAAGCAAGACTTTACCGAAGCCGGTCTCCGAGCTACGCGGATTCGAAAAGACCCCTCTGCTTCAGCCAGGCGAAAGCCGGCGCGTAACAATCAGCGTAAGCGACGCCGATCTCGCATCATTCGACGAAACAGCCTCAGCGTGGATCACCGACCCCGGCACATACACCGCGCACCTCGGAGGATATCCCGGGAACTACCGTTCTGAAACCGCATTCAAAATCAATAAGAAACTGATCCGCAAGGTCAACGATATCCTTGCTCCGGTGCAGCCGGTCAACACCATTAACCCCTATCTCGAACACAAACAGAAACTCACCTGGCATGACGCCTCGCAGTTTGAGATCCTCGGACGCGTCTACCCCGACTCGCTGCCGGTCTACGCTCGCATTCCGGCATTCCGGAAAGACGTGACCCGCTATGAAGTGTATGAGCTCGGACAGCATTCCGCAGGTATCTCCATTCGCTTCCGCAGCGACTCTCCCGACATCATCCTGAAGTGGAACACCGTGTTCAACAATCACATGACCCACATGGCCGACCTCGGCACACGAGGTCTCGATCTCTATGTGTTAACCGATGACGGACGTTGGCGCTATCTCGGCCCCGGCCGCCCGATGGGCAATCCGACCTACTGGACCGCAGCCGCCAACATGGAGCCGAAAATGCGTGAATACATGATCCACCTTTCACTCTATGACCAGGTCGACCGTCTCGAAATAGGCATCGACGATGGCTATGTCATAGAAAAGCCAGTTATAAAATCACCGCGCCGAGGCAAGCCTGTCGTCATCTATGGCACATCGCTCGCCCACGGCGCCACAGCCTCGCGTCCCGGCATGGCTGCGTCAAATATTCTCCAGCGCGAACTCGACTGTGAGTTCATCAACCTCGGCTTCAGCGCCAACGGCAAGCTCGACTATGAAATCGCCGAGATGATGGCCGAGGTCGATGCCGCCGCCTACATTATGGACAATATCCCCAACTCGTCGGTTGATCAGATCAACAACAAGACCGAGCGCTTCGTCAAGATCCTGCGCGACCGTCATCCCGACACTCCGATCATCTTCATCGAAGACCCGAAGTTCCCCGCCATACCGCTCAACAGACAGATCACCGAAGAAGTCCGGCGTAAGAACGAGGCAATCCGCAATGTCTACCGACGTATGGTCGAAAACGGACTCGACAACACATACTATGTAGAGCAGATCGACCTACAGCCTGAAGACGGCGACGCCACCTCTGACGAATACCACTATACCGATATCGGTTTCCGCAAATACTGCGACACTCTTTTGCCAATCCTAAAAAAAATAATAAATAAATGATACTTTTCGATCTCAAAAAAATCATCTCTGCCGCACTTGTCACCCTTACCGCGGCATCGGGAGCCTATGCCGACGAAAATGTAAACCAGTTCGGCTCTGACCCGAAGATTTCAGACCTCGCTTTGATCTATGCCGGCAACGCCAACCGCCCGGCATGGACAAAAGAAGACCTTACTCCCTACGTCACCCATACTTATGCCGACGGCACGGAAGACTGGTTCTTCGACGGCTTCCTCTTCCTCGAGTTCTACAACGATGACGTCTCTTTCGGCAACGGCAACGGCAAAAATCCCGCACTCCAGGCCGACTGGCAGTGGCTGCTCGACCAATTTTTCGCCAAAGACCATAAACTCGATGCTCTCGACCGGCTCATCGAAGAGAAAAAAACTACACTGGGCGAGCCTCCGCTACGCCATCGCGTAGTAATTTCATGCTGCGCGCCCACAAAGCAGGCCAACGGCAACTGGTCCCGGTCTGTATGGGGCAACGCCTATGGTAAAGATCTGAGATTCATTTCCCAAAACGACCGCGTCTCAGCCGTAAAATGGTATATCGACGAACTCCTCTCGCGCTGGGAGGCCGCAGGCTTCAAAAACATCGATCTCGAAGGTGTTTACTGGATCGAGGAAGGATTATATACCAACGGCGAAATCATGGCCGAGATCAACGATTATATCCACTCTAAAGATCTCCGCTCATACTGGATCCCCTATTATAGAAACAACATCCAATATTGGTCGGGATGGAAAGACAAATACGGATTCGACATGTGCTACATACAGCCCAACTATGCATTCTATAACAACGACGGCAACACATGGCCATACTCTCTGCTGACCGAGACCGTGGACGCGGCCAAAAGCTATGGCATGGGGCTCGAGCTCGAATTTGAGACTCAGGGCAAAAGCAACGCTCTGCACAGCGTAAACCCGACTCTGCATCAACATATCAACGACTACATGGACGTCTTTGACGAAAAAGGGGTATTCGATAATGCCGGCGTGGCATACTACACCGGCACTCAGGGGCTGATCCACATGGACAAAAGCACCGACCCCGTCGACAAGGCCACTATCGACCGCATGGCCCGCTTCGTCGCCGCCCGTCAGAAAGCAAAAAGCGAAAGCGCTTCTGCCGGTGATGCAATCTCCGACCTGACCCCTATGGCCGTCACAGGTGACGGCTGCATCACCCTTGCCCCTGATACATGCTGCCATGATCTCGCAGGACGTCTGCTCTACACCGGAGCCGGATCATACGGCTGCGAAGCCGGGATCTACATCGTTTCCGACAATCTCGGCCATTCCATGAAACTGATTGTAAAATAATCAGATGAAACTCCGACACATTATATCAGTCTTCACCGGCGCGTTTGTCAGCCTGTCGACACTGGCGGCTGACAATCACGCAGCATCGGCCTGGCAGCCTACGCCTAAAAACCATTCTATCAATCAGATACGCGATCTTGCTCTGATCTATCAGGGGGGACGCCACCGCCCTGACTGGACGCCGGAACAGTTCGTGCCGTATGTCACGCATACGTTTGCCGACGGCAGCAAGGACTGGCTTTTCGACGGCTTCCTCTTCCTCGAGTTCGTCGACGGCGACAGACAGTACATTCCCGGTCTTCGCATGGCCAATGCCCGGAAAAGCGACTGGCTGCATTACCTCGACCGCGTTTTCGAACCGGGCAAATCGCTCGATGCCCTCAACCGGTGTATCGCCCGACAAAAAGAGCTGCTCGGAGATCCGGGCTTCAAGCATAAAGTCGTACTGACTGTTTTACCGCCTATCCACCATCAGAAAGACTGGGGCGAACTCAACGGCCGCCCTCTCGATTTCGACAATGTCGACGACTGCAAGCTCGCGGTCAGATGGTTTCTCGACCAACTTGTCGACCGTTTTAACAACGGCGGCTACGACAATCTCGAACTTACAGGTATCTACTGGGTCGATGAAGACATGCTCCACTTCGACGGGTTTCCCAAACACGTCGCTCCCTATGTCCACGAGAAGGGCCTGCAGTTTGTCTGGATACCATATTTCAAGGCCTACGGATATGACCGCTGGCAGGATCTCGGCTTCGACATCGCATATCACCAGCCCAATCATTTTTTCAACAAAAGTATTCCCGACTCACGTCTTGACGAGGCATGCTCGATTGCGCGGCAGAACGGCATGGCACTCGAATTTGAATTCGATGCCAAAGCTCTCCACGACGCCGAAAACTCGTCTTACGACCGCATGAACGCCTATATCGACGCTTACTGGCGCAACAACGTCTTTACCGATGCGGCTCTCGCATACTATGAGGGCGGTATCGGAGTGGCCGAATTTGCCAAAAATCCGACCCCAGAAAACAAGACCCTCATAGACCGGCTTGCCCGTATAATCGTCGACCGCCGCAAAAACGCATCTCTTTATCCATCCAAAAAATAAAAACCAATCACCTAATAATCCTATAATGAAACTGAAAAATTACCTGCTTTCACTCTTCATCATCGCGTTATCAATCCCCGCGTTCGCTGCCTCGGACAAACATCAGGGTCCGGCGTGGCAGTCAACAGAGAAAAACTTCTCGATAAACCAGATACGCGACCTCGCGCTCATCTATCAAGGCGGCAGCCAGCGCATACCCTGGACCGAAGACCAGATCGAGCCGTATGTAGTCCACAAATTCGCCAACGGAAAGAAAAACTGGCTCTTCGACGGCTTTCTATTCCTTGAGTTCGCCGACATGCCCGAGTGCAACTATGCCCCCGGCTACCGTGGCAAACGCGATGCCCGCAAAGATGACTGGCAACGCTATCTCGACCGTATGTTCGAGAAAGACAAGGCGCTCGACGCCCTCAACTCTTGTATAGAGCATCAGAAAGCCGCAATCGGCGATCCGGGCTTCAAACACAAAGTGGTCATCACCCTGCCGACACCGATGCCCCACCAGAAAGACTGGGGCGAAGTCAACGGCAAGAAACTCGATTTCGACAAAGTCGGGGACGCCAAAATCGCCTGTCAATGGTATCTCGATCAGCTGACAGACCGTTTCGCCAAAGCAGGCTTCAACAACCTCGAGCTCTCGGGCATCTATTGGGTCGACGAAGACATGTGGCATCTTGACGGTTTCACCAAACACATCTCGCCCTACATCCATCAGCTCGGGCTGCAGTTTGTCTGGATACCCTACTTCAAGGCCAAAGGCTTTGAAAACTGGCGTGAACTCGGCTTTGATATCGTATATCACCAGCCTAACCATTTCTTCAACAAAAACATTCCCGACTCGCGCATCGACGAAGCCTGTTCTCTCGCCCGTCATCACGGCATGGGCATGGAATTCGAATGTGACGAAAACGCCCTTTTCCAGAAAGAAAACTCGTCATACGACCGCATGAACGCCTATATGGACGGCTTCTGGCGTCACAATGTGTTCACCGACGCCGCCATCGCATATTACACCGGCAGTCACCTGATGCTCGATTTCATTAAAAATCCCTGCCCCGAAAACCAGGCCATCATGGATCGTCTCGCGACCATAATTGTCGACCGCCGCGCCAACCCCTCTCTCCTGCCTGCCAACAAAAAGTCTAAAAAATGAAAAAGTTTCTTATTGCCGCCTTATTGCCGCTCCTGTTCTGCTATGCCGCAGATGCCGCCAAAATAAGAACAACCCCGTCGGGCATACTCACCTACACCGAGTCGACCGATCAGGGCGACATCTCTATCACCTTCAAAAGATGTATGGCCAACAACCTCTATACATTTTATGAAGTGAAGCTCGACGGCATAACAGTCAAGCTACTACGGCGCGCAGTCGATGTTCGTTCCGACCGAGATTCTGCTGCCTGGCAAAAACACGACATGGACAAGCTCGAACGTCGACGCAATCGATGTCTATAAGTCCGAGGCTCCTGCATTCTCAACATTTATCGAACGGTCTTCTCTGGGCTACCAGGCCGTGCTGAAATTTGCCGACGGACTCGGCGACGCCGGACGCATCGCTCAGTCCGATCAGGTATATCTGTGGCGCAAATACGGCAGTTCGGGCAAATCCTACCATGTGATGCTGTGGGACAGCCCTGTCGCCAACAAAGAGACAACCCTATGGCATGCGCTTTACACATGGTTCAAGAAACCCGTCACCGATACCTTCGACGGCGCGGCTTCCGAACCCGTATTCGAATATCAGACGACAATCGAGGGGCAACCCGTAGTGATGAGCGTCAACGCCGACGGCAAATCGACCGACCTCTCGGGCATCGATGACATTGTTGTCGACAACATCGCGCCTGTTGCATCGGCCGGACACGGAAAAATCACGATATCCGATTCCGCGCCTGAGGCCCGCTGCTTCGATCTCTCAGGCAAACTCATCCATACAGGCACCGGTACATTCACCTGCCCCGCGGGAGTATATATCGTCAACGACATGCAAGGCCACTCCGTAAAACTCATAGTTAAATGAAACCCGCTCATGTAATCATAGCCGCGGCGGCACTCTCGTTCGGAGTGCCTGCCGCGTCACATGCGGCTACCGTCACATATAATGACGGCAAGATATCCTATGCCGAAAAGACTCCCTGGGGCGACATCGACATAGCCTTTGCCAACTGCATGGCCAACAATCTTTACACATTCAGCAGCGTGTCGATCGACGGCATCGAGGTCAACCACACCGAGAGCGACAACATCGGCCCGTTTCTGATAGACCGGAAAGGCTGGTCGGGAGGAAACCATCTCAACGGCGAACGTCTGTCGGCCCACACTCGCAGCGTCAGAGTCTCGCTCGACGGCAAAGAGCTCAAAAATGACTGCTCTGTAAAAGGAAAGATCCTGACTGTCGAGGTCGACAACATACTCCTGCACCCGTCCGACGACAGCGAACTGGCCAACGAACACGTGATCTATACCGTTTCGGGCAACTCGATCGACGTCAAGGCGTCACATGAATTTCTGTGTGCGCCCGAAACCATCGAACGCTACTACGGCATGCAGTCGATGTTCGTCAACGAATATGAGACTCTCACACCCGGCGGCAAATTTTCGACATGGACCACTTACCCTGTCACAAGCACGGGCAACGAGATACAGTTTACCAAAGCCGAGGCTCCGCAGTTCAGCACGTTCATAGAACATTCCAAAAACGGTTATCAGGCCTCTCACATGACGCGCGACGGGCTTGGCGACCGCCACATGGTGGGCGACGACGATATCATCTTCATCGGCAACAGCTGGAGCAAGACCTATCATAAGATAATAGGAATGCAGCCTGTCAGATCCGGCGACCGCTTCAATTGGCACGGCATCTACTCATGGTTCCGCGAACCGATAACCGACAACTGCCGCAACGCTTCCGGCGACGGCATCTTCGAATACGGCGCCTACGTCGACGGCCGTCCCCGCATATTCCACCTCAACCCCGACGGCTCTCTGACAGTCAAGCCATTCAAACTATAATTCCGGTTTAACCAAAATATTCGATCCGCGCACGGCTTTAGCCTCTGCGCGGATTTTTATATATTCCAGCACCAAAGCTTCCGCATTAACACAATTTAACCATTAGGGGGGTAAATTGTCAATCTTTACTTATCTTTGTGACATGATATTAAATTAATTGAGATGAGAAAATTAATTCTTGCAAGTGCAGCAGTCCTTTTACTCACAATAGACGGCGACGCCAAAAAGATCAAATTCGATTATTCAGTTGTTAACGTTCCGGAAGAAGGAGATATCAATTTTGAACGTATAACAGATGATGCCGATTGCGTTTTATATACCGTCGGAAGCTCAAAAAGAGTATTTGGCAAGAAAAAGTCTTCAGGTGTTGATTGGTGGGTCAATCCGCAGATCGCACTATCACCCGACGGACAAAAAATCGCATACATCAATTATAAAAACGGCACACAAAACATTATGGTTAAAAGCGCCAAAAGCGGTGGAGCAAGCGTACAGCGCACATTCCGCACGGCTGTAGAAGATTTTACATGGAGTCCGGACGGATCGACATTGTGCTTTACTGAGGTGCGCAACGGCCATCATGGCATCTATCTCGTTAATGCCGAACAAGGATCAGTTGTCAAACAAATCTCATCAGGCAATGACAATGATTATGGCGGTGTAATGTCGGCAGACGGTAACAATATTTTTTTCCATCGCGGTGAAGGGATGTCGTCATACAGCATTTGGAGCTACGACCGAACAAGCAATTTGTTCTCAAACTATTCACGCGGCATGACACCGGTAATCATTCCGGGAAAACCTAATGAGATATACTGCGCCAGATTCACAGAGCAGAAAGAGAGCGAAATTTGGAGAATCAATTTTGAAACCGGAGTTGAGGAGATAATCCTGTCTCAGCCGGGACGCAGCTTTACAACGCCCCAACTCTCGCCTGACGGACAATGGCTGCTCCTGACAGGTTCGAGCATCTCTGAAAAAGACAAGACAATGAACACCGATATATTCGTAATCCGCACCGACGGCACTAACCTCACCCAGCTTACATATCACCCGGGCAACGACATGTCGGCCGTGTGGTCACCGGACGGTCGCAGTATTTTTTTCCTCTCGCAACGCGGTTCTGCATCAAAGGTTTTCAATGTCTGGAAAATGCCATTTAATTTATAACCAGTTTAATTTATATAAAAACCAATACTTTTTGAAATGAAAAAACTAATTGCATTCATTGCTGTCGCAACATCATTCGTTGGCGTTTCAGCACAACGCGCGTCCGATTCGTCTGAATTCTCTTTCTGGGACAATGAACAGACCGAACAAAAAATAATAATCGGTCCGCGCGTAGGACTCAATATATCATCGCTTAATCTCAGCAATATAGAGTCTCAAAACGATAAGTCGAAGATCGGTTTCAACGTAGGCGTGGCCGTCGAATTCCCCATCGTGCGTTCATTCTACATTAATTCAGGTCTATTCTACACTACGAAAGGCATCAAGTTTGACTACTCGGAACGAGACTATAGCGAAAAGGAAACTTACAATGCCGGATATCTCGAAATACCTGTATACGCTTCCTATAGGCTCAATTTTGCCGAGGAATCACAGCTTCAGGTCAATTTCGGTCCGTACTTCGCATACGGCATCAACGGCAAAGTGAAATGGGAAGAGAACGACGGCGGAGACAAATCAAGATATGAATATGACCTCTTCGGTTGCGCCGATCCTAATTCTGAAGACGAAAAAGCAGGTATCAAGCGTTTTGACTGTGGCCTCGGCGTTGGCCTCGGATATACATTCAACCGAATATATCTTGGCATCAACTATCAGTTCGGACTTGTGAATATCGCTGACAAGAAAGAATGGGACAACGGTAAAATCAAAAACACCAACTTCAATATCTCCCTCGGCTATAATTTCTGACATATTCAGGTAAATACAGACCAATAAAAAGGAATAGAGCCTATAGGCTCTATTCCTTTTTATATAAACCTTATATGTATGGTTGTATCGGCAATAGGCCATCTGCGGATTATTTTGTACTTTTGCTAAATTAATATAATCTCATCAAGAATGAAAAGTTTCCTATACGGATCAATCGCTGTAGTGTGCGGCCTGACTGCGGCCCTTGCCGTATCATCGTGTTCATCAGTGGCTACCCGACAGAACGACAACCTGTCGGAATGTCTCGACTCACTGGTCGCCGGCTCTAAAGGGACCGTCGGCATAGCCGTGATAACGTCAGACGGCGATACTGTCACAGCGGGCGACAGCGACATCTATCCGCTCATGAGTGTATTCAAGCTCCATGAAGCCCTTGCCGTAGCCCGGGTGCTCGATCGTAGCAACATATCTCTCGACACCGTTATAACCATCAGGCAAGCCGATCTGTCGCCCGACACCTGGAGTCCGATGATCAAAGATTATCCCGAAGGCGATCTGACCCTTAGCGTCGGCCGTCTGATCGAATACATGCTTATCCACAGCGACAACAATGCCAGCAATATCCTTTTTGACCGCATAGTATCGGTTGCCGAAACAGATTCAATCGTGAGCCGGTGGAATATCCCCGGATCATTCAGCCTCGCATACACTGAGCGACAGATGCAGGCCGACCACGACCTCAGCTATCGCAACACCTCATCGCCGCTTGCATGCGCCGCCCTTATCAACCGCGTTTTCACCGACTCCCTTGTGTCGGCCGACAAGCAATCTGCAATCCGCGAACTGCTCGGGCGATGCAGCAGCGCGCCGGGACGTATCGCAGCGGCTGTCGCTGAAATCCCCGGAGCCAAACTCTATCACCGCACGGGCAGCGGCTACACCAACGAGCGGGGCGAAATATGCGCGGTCAACGACGTCGCGTATATCGAACTGACCGACGGACGATCGATCGCCTTGGCGGTGCTCACAAAGGATTTTCCCGGCCGACAGGAAGATGCCGATGCCCGTATCGCTGAAATATGCCGGAGCATATTGTCGCGGCTGCAACATTCCGGCGGGGCAGACGGTTATAAAAAAGACCGCTGAAAGCGACTCTACGGTCTTATAAACAAACCCCAACCGCCATGCGACCGATAATCACCCACTTCACTGACGACGATCTCTATAAATTCACAATGTGCTGCGCCGTGATACAGAACTATCCGCGCACACAGGTCAAATATCACTTCACCGACCGCGACAATACAGTCTATCCCGACGGCTTCGCCGAAGCTCTGCGCCTGCAAATCAGGATGCTCGAGGACCTTGTCATCACAGACGAGGAGATCGACTTCATGAAACGCAGGTGTCCCTACATTCCCTCATGGTTCTACAGTTTCCTCAAGGGCTACCGCTACGACAGCCGCTGCGTAAAGATCGATCAGGATAAGTCGGGACGCCTTCACATAGAGTTCGAGGGGTCATGGAGCAACACGATATTTCTCGAGGTCAAGGTGCTCGCGATCGTCTCTGAACTCTACTACATGATGACCGGCGAGGCTGACAGCCTCGACTACGACCATTATTACACAGTCTCACGGCGTAAAGCCGAACGATTGGTCGACGCCGGATGTGAGTTCAGCGATTTCGGCACACGCCGCCGCGCGTCATTCGCCGCTCAGGACACTGCCGTACGCGCTATGTCACGGTATCAGGCCGAAAATCCCGGACCGGGCCGTTTTGCCGGCACAAGTAACGTCTATCTGGCCATGAAATATGACCTCACGCCTATTGGCACAATGGCCCACGAGCTGATCTGCGCCATAGCCGGCATGTACGGTCCACTCATGGCCAATTACATCGCCATGAAGACATGGGCCAACACCTACCGCGGCGCACTCGGCACCTTTCTCTACGACACTTACCGCTGGCGTATATTCAGCCTCAACTTCTCGGAAGACTACGCCAACATGTTCAAAGGTCTGCGCGTTGACAGCGGCGACAACTTCCGCCAGCTCGACCTTATAGCCGAGAAATACCGAAGTCTCAACATCGATCCGCGATCGAAGCAGGTTGTATTCAGCAACGCCCTCGACGTCGACAGTGCCATAGCCGTCAACCGTTATGCCGCCGACAGATGCAAGCCGTCATTCGGCATCGGCACCCACTTCACCAATGATTTCCCCGGCATCATACCGCGCAACATCGTCATCAAGCTGACCGACGTCAAGATCACAGAGTCGTGGCCATTTTACTCTCAGACATGCAAACTGAGCGAAGACTCCGGCAAATACGCCGGCGATCCGGCCACGGTGAAGCGTTTTCTCGAAACACTCCGCATCACAGAATAATCATCGCTTATGAACATCATAGAAGCTATCCGAGAGCGGCGATCGGTCCGCAGCTACAACGGCCAGCCGCTCTCACGGGCGGCAACAGTCGAAATCGAAAAAGCCATAGCAGAAACCACCGATCCATTTGGTGGAGCCATAACAGTGAGACTCGGCGAATTCGATCTCAGCGACGGTTTCAGACCGGGGACCTACGGCGTTATCAAGGGGGCGACCACCTATTTCATGATCGCAGCCGCCGACACCGCAGCTACTGATCTGAGCATCGGTTTTGTATTCGAGCAAATAGTGCTCAGAGCATGGCAGCTCGGCCTAGGAACATGCTGGATCGGCGGAACATTCAGAAACACCGACTTCAACCGGCTGTCAGGGTCATGGCCCGAGGGTCAGAAGCTACGCATAGTCAGCCCTGTCGGCATCGCCGACAGGCTGACCGTCAGAGAGAAGATAATGCGTGCGGCCGTAGGTGGCGACCGGCGCAAACCCTTTGAAAAACTCTTTTTCGAAGGTGATTTCTCAACACCGCTGCCGGCCGACAACCGCTACGGGCAGTCTCTTGAGATGCTCAGACTCGCGCCATCATCAACCAACTCACAGCCCTGGCGCGCCCTTGTGTCAGATGCGACTGTCCATTTCTACTATACTCCCAAGAGCCGACTGTCGTTGATCGACTGCGGAATAGGCCTGTGTCACTTTTACGAGACAGAGAGGTTCTACAGCCACGAAGGCTGCTTCTTCACCGCCGACAATCCGCCGGCCGCCACGACATCCCTGAAATATCTCCTCTCCTACCACCGTCAATAACGATTCGACAAACAAGCAATACTTGACAACCGTACAGACGATTTTTTTGCATTGCGCCGGACTTATTTGTAAATTTGCCTTTGTCAGTATGACAAGTACAATTGTTTCAACTTATAGAAAGTCCACATATGTTATCAAACAAGCTCTTAAACTCGGTATTATTGTCAATCATGCTGACGGCCACACTTTCTGCCGCCGCCGGTCGGCCGCAGATCGTCGCCCACCGCGGTTATTGGAAAGCCGAAGGATCGGCCCAGAACTCCATACGCGCCCTTGTCAAAGCCGACTCCGTTGGCGCAGATGCCGTCGAACTCGATGTATGGATCTCTGCCGACAGCGTGCTCTATGTCAACCATGATCCCGATTTCGGGGGTATCGTTATCGAAAAATCAAATTCCAAAGTCCTCGACAAGCTGCGCCTTGCCAACGGCGAACAACTGCCGACCCTCGACAGCTATCTCGAGACTGCCAAAGGTCTAAGACCCGACATTGTCCTCGAGGTAAAGACCCACTCCGACCCGCTCCGCGAGGATCTGGCCGTGGCGATGATAATCGATATGATAGCCGAGAAAGGCCTTACAGACCGCACATCCTATATCACCTTCTCCCGCAACTCGTTTGACAATCTTGTGGCCATGTGCGGGCGTCAGGTGCAGTTCCTGTCAGCCACCGACCCCGACATGCTCCGCAACATCGGCGGCACGGGAGCCGACTACCATATCAGCGCCTACCGCGCGAATCCCGACTGGATCAAACGCCTCCATGACCTCGGCCTGACCGCCAACATATGGACGGTCAACTCGCCGGCCGACATACAGTGGTGTATCGAACATGACGCAGATTATATAACCACCGACGAGCCCGAACTTGCCATGCAGCTCGTCGATAAGGCCTTCGCTCCCCGCCGGATGACAATAATGACCTATAATCTCCGCTTCGGCGAGCTTGCCGACATGGACCGCCTATCCGCCGAGATAAAGAAATATGATCCCGACTTCGTCGCCATCCAGGAAGTAGATGTCAATTTCGACCGTGCGGCCGCTAAGCTCAACCGCGGCCTCAACTATGTCAACGAACTCGCCGTGCGCACCGGACTCTTCGGCTACTACGGCCGCGCCATAAATGTCGGCAAGGGATATTACGGTGTCGGCATCCTTTCGCGCTATCCGGCCGAAAAGATCGAAAAATTCGAACTGCCCAACCCCGAAAACGGCGAGCAGCGTGTGATGCTCGCCGGCACGTTCGAACTTCCGGGTCATAAATTTGTCTTCGCTTCGACCCACTTCGACTATCTCGACCATAACACACGCAAGCTCCAGGCCCAATATGTGGTCGACCGGCTCACACACATGCCCTATCCAGCGGTGCTCGCCGGTGACTTCAACGCCACTCTCGGCCAGATCTATATCGAGACTATCCGCTCGCGCATGAAAGACCTGACCAACAACCGCAAGACATGGCCGGCCGACAAACCGAAGGAAAAAATCGATTTCATCTTCGCCTATCCGCCCCAGGATTTCGAACTGAAGTCATGCACCGTGCCCGAGCCTTCTAAAAAATCACCGTCAGACCATCTCCCTGTCATATCCGACATAATCGTAAAATTTTGATCATATTCCCCTATGACTACAAAAAAAGAAACTCCGGTCCTGCTGCTGACCGGCTATCTCGGCAGCGGCAAGACAACTCTCCTCAACCATATTCTTTCCAACCGCAGCGGCATCCGCTTCGCCGTTATTGTCAATGACATCGGCGAGGTCAACATCGATGCCTCGCTCATCCAGAAAGGCGGTGTCGTCGGTCAGGATCAGTCATCCGACGACCTTGTGGCGCTTCAGAACGGTTGCATCTGCTGTACGCTGCAGATGGATCTTGTCAAACAGCTCAGCGACCTCATCGCCTCGCAGCGCTTCGACTACATCGTCATCGAGGCAAGCGGCATATGCGAGCCCGCACCGATAGCACAGACCATATCATCGATGCGCATAATGGACGACCGGTACACCGCCAGGGGCATACCGCGCCTCGACTGTATCGTCACCGTTGTCGACGCTCTGCGTATGCGCGACGAATTCGGCTGCGGCGAGCAGCTCTCGCGGTCCGGTCTCGGCGAGGACGACATCGAAAATCTGATCATCGAACAGATCGAGTTCTGTAACAACATACTGCTCAACAAAATCTCAGAAGTCACCGCCGAAGAAGCAGGACGCATCCGCGCCATCATCCGCGCCATACAGCCCAAGGCGCGCATAATCGAATGTGACTACGCCGACGTGGCGCTCGACGACATAGTCGACACCCGAATGTTCGACTTCGAGAGCGTCGCCACTTCGGCCGCCTGGGTACACGAGATCGAGCGCGCCGTCAGCGCAGAAGAAGAGGAAGAAGCCCGGCATCACCATCACCACGGACACGACCATCATCATGACCATCACGAAGATCACGACCACGATCCCGAACACTGCCACGACGAGCACTGCCCCTGTCACCACCATCATCACGGTCACGGCAAGGGTGAGGCCGAAGAATACGGCATACAGACGTTTGTCTACTACCGCCGGCCGGCCTTCGATCTCCATAAATTCGACCGTTTCCTCGCTCAGAAATGGCCTGCTGACATAATCCGCGCCAAAGGAATCGTATATTTCAAGCACAACACCGACATGTCGTTCCTTTTCGAACAGGCCGGCCGTCAGAAGAAACTTACCGAGTCGGGCTACTGGTATGCCACGGCTCCCGAGGAAGAACTGATAGCCCTGATGCAGCGCGAACCGGGTCTGATGCGTGACTGGGACGAGAAATACGGTGACCGTATGATAAAACTCGTCATCATCGGCCAGCATCTCGACCGCGCGGCCATCACCGCAGCCCTCGACGACTGTCTTGCCGACTGACCGCCCGCACAACCGTCTCTCCCCGTAAAATTATATATCATTTTTATTAATCCTAAATCCTTTACAATGAAGAAGTATTTAGCAGAGATGATCGGTACGTTTGTACTGACTCTTATGGGTTGCGGAAGCGCAATCTTCGCCGGCATCGGACTCGGCACAACAGGCTATGGCGTCAGCACTCTCGGCGTCGCATTTGCATTCGGTCTGTCAGTAATCGCCATGGCCTACACCATAGGCAACATCTCAGGCTGCCATATCAACCCGGCTATCACACTCAGCGTCTGGGCCAACGGACGCATGAAATCGGGAGAAGCGCTCGGCTACATGCTCTTCCAGGTCATCGGTGCGATCATTGCATCGGCCGTGCTCTACGTGCTGGTACACACAGGCAATGAGGCCGGCGTGGAAGCCGTGTTCAACAGCACGACCACAACCGGAGCCAACTTGTATATGGAAGGCAACCTTGTCCCGGCTCTGATCGCCGAGATTGTTTTCACATTCATCTTCGTCCTTGTTGTCCTCGGCTCCACAGACTCCAAGAAGGGCGCAGGCGCATTCGCAGGACTTGCAATAGGTCTGACTCTCGTACTCGTCCATATTGTCTGCATTCCTATTACAGGCACCTCTGTCAACCCTGCCCGCTCGATCGGTCCGGCTATCTTCGCCGCCATCGAGGGCAACAGCACTCCGCTCTCCCAGCTCTGGCTCTTCATTGTAGCTCCGTTTATTGGTGCGCTCCTGAGCTCGGCAGCCTGGAATGCCATCAAATCTGCCAAAGACTGACAACCGCACTTCCCAACAAAAAAGTCGCCGAATTCAATCGAGAGCACTGAAATAGCAAGTATTTTCAGTCCTCTCTGACCAGGCGCCGAAAGTCAAGAACTTGCCAAGTCCTCATCAGGGGATCTGGCAAGTTCTCTTTTGGGCCAGTCAACTACCTAAGCCATCGAATTGTAGGGACGTGATGATGACAGTCTAACAAAATCATGAAAAAAATATCCGATTGGTCCGATCCGCCCGACAGCGCGTTTGCAGCGCCTATGCTGCATGTATTTTGGCTCGATAACGGTTTCACACCGATGATACGTCACGACAGCCGGCTGCCTCGAATCCACATCCATACCCGCTGTACGCCCGCCGTGCCCCACCCGTTTCATACCACATGGATATGAGTGAAAAAACTATGATGTATTGGCATTACTATCTGCAACAAAAAAGGTCTCGGCAGTTATTACCGAGACCATAGTAGCCCATAGGAGAATCGAACTCCTCTTTCAAGAATGAAAATCTTGCGTCC
>CAJUMI010000027.1 GCA_910587545.1 uncultured Muribaculaceae bacterium
ATTAGATTTAAGGTAAGAAGATTATTCGTCGTGATGACGGATAATTTTTTTTGTTTTTTTCGGGGTTGGGGCGGGCCGGACGGCTCAGAAATGATTTTTTATTATTGGATTTTTTGGGGGATATTGAAAAGGCGATGTAGTTTTGATACATCGCCTTAAGATTATATTTATGGGATCTGTCTTTATGAGAGCCGACTGATAAGTTGGTCGATTGTGAGTTGTTGCTGTTCGCCGCTTGTGAGATCTTTCAGGGTTATTGTGCCGTCGGCCATCTCGCTTTCTCCGATTATTCCTACAAAGGGAATGTTCATGGCATCGGCGTAGCCGATCTGTTTTTTCATTTTGGCGGTGTCGGGGTAAAGCTCGGCCGGAATGCAGGCTTTGCGCAGCGCGTGGATGGCTTTCAGTGATGTCAAGGCTTCTTTTTCGCCGAAGTTTGCGAAAATGATTTTTGATGCGGCGCTTGTGCCGGCGGGATAGAGATCGAGAGAGTTGAGCACGTCGTAGATGCGGTCGGCTCCGAACGAGATGCCTACACCCGAGAGTCCCGGCAAGCCGAATACACCGGTCAGGTTGTCGTATCTGCCGCCGCCTGTGATGCTGCCTATCTCGACGTCGCGAGCCTTGACTTCGATGATGGTGCCGGTGTAATAGTTGAGACCTCGCGCGAGCGAAACGTCGAGGTCGAGTTCGGCGCGCAGGCCGAGGGCTACAGTAGTCCGGGTTACAAATCTCAGTTCCTCAATGCCTTTTTGTCCGATCTCGTTGCCGGCGAGTATGCCGGCGAGGGAGTCGAGGCGCTCGTCGAGCGAACCGCTGATGGCGAGAATTGGTTGCAGGGCGGCAATGGCTCCGGCAGAAAGACCGCGTTCTGCAAGCTCGTCGTTGACCTTGTCGATGCCGATCTTGTCGATCTTGTCGATGGCTACGGTGATGTCGACAAGTTTGTCAGGCACACCGATGACTTCGGCTATGCCTGCCAGCACTTTACGGTTGTTGACTTTGATCGTGATCCTGATGCCGAGTCGGGCGAAGACCTCGTCGATGAGCTGAAGCAGCTCTACTTCGCTGTAGAGAGATTCGCTGCCGACGACGTCTGCGTCGCACTGATAGAATTCGCGGTAGCGGCCTTTCTGCGGACGGTCGGCTCGCCAGACGGGTTGGATCTGGAAACGCTTGAATGGCATCTGCAGGTCGTTGCGATGCTGGACGACAAAACGGGCAAAGGGCACAGTCAGGTCGTAGCGAAGCCCTTTCTCGCAGATTTTGGCTGCAAGTCGTGTTGTCTCGTTGTTGTCGATCAGCGATCGGTCGACGCCGTTCAGGAAATCGCCGGAGTTGAGTATCTTGAAAAGCAGACGGTCGCCTTCGTCGCCGTATTTGCCCATGAGGGTCGACAGATTCTCCATTGCGGGAGTTTCGATTTGCCGGAACCCGTATAGCCTGAATACGTCATGGATAGTATCGAAAATATAATTGCGCTTAGCCATTTCTTCGGCTGTGAAGTCGCGGGTGCCTTTGGGAATTGACGGTTTCTGTGCCATTTTACTGATGAATGATTTATTGGGCAAAATTACGCAAAAAATACTAATTTTGCGATATGGAAAATGTAGAAACGTCGTTCAATGAAATGCAGACTGTGAAGCGACATTTTTTTGCTCTGCGCAACGGTGTGATCGCCGACGCTCTCAGGAGAGCGGGGAGCCCGTTCAGAATTATCTTTGGCCTCAATCTGCCACAGATAGCCGAGATAGCAATGAAAACGCCTCACAGCCGAGAACTTGCCGAGCGTCTGTGGAGCAATACGACGACGCGAGAAAGCATGATGCTCGCGCCTATGCTTGTCGACCGTGGGGGCTTTACGGCCGATGATGCGCGCCGCTGGATAGGATCGTTGACCTCTCACGAGGTGGCCGATGTGATGTGCCTTAAGCTGTTGCGTCATATGCCCTACGCTTTGCCACTGGCAGATGAGCTTGCGCTTGCCGATGATGATATGAGGATGTATGTCGGTCTTAGACTGGTGTTCAATCTTGTTTCTGCCGATCCGAAGCGCGCGCTTGACTATGCGGTGCGCTCGCTCGAAAGCGGAAGTCTCGGTGGAAATTGCCGGACAGTGGCCTTGCAGCTTGCCGACGAATGCCGATTTTTGCTCGGCGAGGAAGAGTGAGGCACGGGCGGGGTCGGACGGTCTGACTTTCCGGACGGCTTTAGTGGGCTATTTATTGGCGATGCAGTTCATCGCTTATTTGTTGCGCCAGGACTGCGACAGACGGTCGCCAATCCAGAGTCCGCCGAGGATCAGGCAGCATCCTAATATGCCGACGATCGAGATGCGTTCGTGGATTGCTATGGCTGAAATGATCAGGGTGAAGATCGATTGCAGATACATGTAGTTGTTGGCCTTGACCGCGCCTACCTGCTTGATGATCTTAGCCCACAGGTAGTAGGCTATCATCGAAGCTCCGATGCCGAGGAACAAGAGATTGACGAGTATGCTGCTGTCGCCGAGGAGTTCGAGCGGATTGTTGAGTGGCTTGCTCAGGACAAATGGAATGGCGGTCAGCACACCGTAGAAAAATGTCTTGCGAGTAATGAACCAGAGATCATAGACGACGTTGATCTTGCGCAGCACAAGGCTGTAGATGGCCCAACTGAATGCGGCAAGGATTGACAGGACGTCGCCGAGCGGCCTGACCTGCAGGTTGAAACTGCTGTTGAATATGACGCATCCTACGCCGATGAAAGCAATGAATGATCCCATAAGCATGCCTTTGTTGGGTCGTTCGCTTTTATAAAGTATGCCGACAATAAGCGATATGATGAGTGGAGATGTGGATGTGAGCAGTGACACATTGGTCGTTAGAGTATATTCGAGAGCGGTGTTTTCAGCAAGGAAGTAAATAGATCCGCCGGTGATGCCGCAGAGCGCGAAAAGAAGTTCGTCGCGAACGGAGTTGGCCCACAGGCGGGCATGGCTCATGAAGAGAATCAGAACGTAGGCCAACGCAAAACGGTAGACATAAATTTCGGCGGGGTTCATGCCGTGGTCAAGGAGTACTTTTGTCGACACGAACGAACCGCCCCATATGGCAACCGTAATGATAGCGCCTAAATGGCTTAAGATTATCGAATTTCGGTTTTTTTGTGATAGATGACTAAGCATAGAGCTTTGAATAGCGTATGGATTCGATACAAAATTAGTTAAAAAAATCCGTTCCCTGCAAACTTCTATGCTTTATAATTTGTAATTTTGTAAAGTTGCCACCGGAGTTTTGGTGGCTGAGTTATTATCATTATATAACGTACAAAACATAAAACTCATGAAATTATTGAAATTCGCGGGTGTCGCACTTATCAGTGCCTCACTGTTGGTTGGAGAAACATCATGTTCGTCGATGACAAATACAGGTAAGGGCGCTTTAATCGGAGGTGGCGGCGGAGCCGCAGTCGGAGCCGGCCTGGGAGCGCTTATCGGCGGCGGCAAGGGCGCCGGCATAGGCAGTGCGATCGGAGCAGCAGTAGGCGCAGGCGCAGGCGCACTGATCGGGAAAAAAATGGACAAGCAGCAGAAAGAACTTCAGCAGCAACTCGCCGATCAGGCAACTGTAGAGGAAACAACCGACCAGAACGGTCTGCGCGCCATCAAGGTCACTTTTGACGGCGGCATCCTTTTCCCGACTAACAAATATACCCTCAATACCCAGGCTCAGGCCGATCTTTCGCGCTTTGCTCAGTCGTTGAACCAGAATCCGGGAACAAATGTGCAGATACTCGGTTTCACTGACAACACTGGCACGTTTGCAATCAACGAGAAGCTGTCGAATGAGCGTGCGGATGCTGTGCTCAGCTATCTGGCCAACAGTGGAGTCTCGCCTACGCGTCTGACCGCCAAAGGTATCCCTATGGCCGACTATGTGGCTTCGAATGACACTCCCGCCGGCCGGGCTCAGAACCGTCGTGTGGAAATCTACATCACAGCCGGTAAAGAAATGATCCAGCAGGCCGAAGCAGGAACGCTCAAGTAATATCCGTTGTAAGTTTTTTCAAGAGGCGGTGCGCTCAAATGTGCACCGCCTTTTGTGATTCAATAGAGGCTGCCTGTTCTCAGATTATTATTTCGCGGAGAATTGCGTCGGAGCGAAACCAGGCCTGTTCGCTTATGCGCAGGCGGTGGCCGTCTGTCATGACGGATCCGTCGGCGACAAACGGTCGTGCGGCGCGGATGATGTAGTCGCGTTGATCCGAGTCGAGCCTGTCGCAGTCGAGTCCGTCGGATGTACGCAGTGAGGTTATGATGAGATCGTTGAAGCGCTGGTCATCGTTTTCTTCGTCGATGACGGTGATGTCGGCTGTCTCGACGTATGTTTTAAGATCGGCAGTGTTGTAGCGGCGCGTAGAGCCGTCGAAACTGTGAGCTCCGGGGCCGAGGCCGAGGTAGGGCGTAGATGTCCAGTAAGACGAGTTGTGGCGAGAGCGCATCCCGGGCTTGGCGAAGTTGGAGATCTCGTAATGCTCGTAACCGTAATTTGCCGTGCGGGCGCACAGCAACGCATACATTTCCTCGAGGATCTCGTCGTCGGTAGGTTTGATCCGGCCGGCAGTCATTCTTGCGTAAAGTGCGGTTCCCGGCTCATATGAAAGACAATAGGCCGATATATGGGGCAGGTCGTAGGCGAGCAATCTGTCGAGCGAGCGCTCCCATGATCCGAGACTCTGACCGGGAAGACCGTAGATCAGGTCGCAGGATATGTTGCGGATTCCGCCGGCAAGCAGAGTCTCGATCGCCCGCCCGGCGTCGCTGGCGCTGTGGCGCCGTCGTATGATGGCCAGCTCGCGGTCGTCGAAAGACTGTAGGCCCATGCTGATGCGATTAATGCCGATTTCCCGCCATGTTTTGATTTTCTCAGGATCTATATTCTCAGGATTGGCTTCGATCGTGAACTCTTCGGCATTGCCGACTGGCAGAGCGGCACACAGCCGTGAGAGTTTCTCCGGAGGGATGATTGACGGTGTGCCGCCGCCGAAGTAGACGGTGTTGAATTTCTCGCTGATTTCGTCACGGCGGCGACTGTATTCACGTCCGAGGGCGTCGAGGAGCTGGTCGAGGTGTCTGAGGTCAGGCGTTGAATAGAAGTCGCAGTAGATGCATTTGCTGTGGCAGAAGGGGATATGGATATAAAGGCCGGCCATCTGAGTCTGTTATCTTTCAATAATTCTGCCGCACATGTCGAGGAAGGGGCAAAAGGTGCACGATGAGATGTCGTCGGCCTGGTCGAACGGGACTTCGGGGTCGAAGATCTCGCTTATCATGGCGAACAGGGCCTCGCGGAAATCCAGGGCGACCTGACGGTAGTCGTCGATTCCGGTGCCGTCGATCTCTATGTCGGGTATGCGGCCTGTTGCTGCAAGGATGCGGAAGGGATAGACAGCCGGTTTTATCGCGACGTCGTTGCCGGTCATATCGCAGTAGGCGGTGCAGTAGGTCATGAGCTGGAACACGGCATCGTCGTCGTGGCGCTCGCGTCTGAGCAACTTCTCCACCGTCGTCGGGGCGATTTTGTCTGATCCGGTCTTATAGTCGATAAATCGGAGATGTCCCGGAGCGAGTTGGTCGACGCGGTCAATCGACATCTTGAAGTTGACCGAGAGGGTGTCGCTGATCTTCCATGCCGGCGGGCTCTTCACTTCCATCTCACCCCTGATGTATCTGAACGGCGCTACAGCGCACTCTGTCCGCTCGATCTCGAGCATCTTGCGGATATAGATGCTGATGACCGAACAAGTCACCACGCCTTCGGCCGGCATCGAATCAGGCGATGAGTACCGGGCGTTGCGGAAGAAGAGGCTGAAGACAATCTCGGAGATCACACGATCGATATAGCCGGGCCTCTCGAGAATTTCGGTGATTATGTCGGCGGTGATGTATCTGTTCTCAAATTCGCGGTAGAGCGTCTCGACTACCTTGTGGACGATGGTGCCGTAGACCGAAGGCGAGATGTAGTCTGTGATATTGTCTTCGCCTCTGAGATTTCTGACATAGCGAAGATAGAATCTCAGGCGGCATTTCTTGTATTCCTTGAGGGCGCTTGCCGACAGAAATGCATTGCCGCCCGGCAAGAAGCGCGTCAGATGGGCCACCACCTCGCGGTCTTTGACGACGGTGATTTCGCCGGGGCTGTTGAAGTCGGAGGGGAACTGCATGGCGTTGAAATGCAAGGTGTAACCAGGGACGATGTGGCGCAGCTGGGCGATATAGCGCGAGGCTTCGCCAGCTCCGAACGAGCCTGTGCGCGAGTCGTAGATCAGTTTCACGCGGTTAGCGCGAGAGAGCAGACGATAGAAATAGTAGGTGTAGAGTTCGTCCTGACGGTCAATGGTGTTCATGCCGTAGCCTATGCGCAGATTGTTGGGGATCATGGTGCGCATATAGCTTTTGCGTGGGAAGCTGTTCTCGTTCATCGAGAGAATGATGATGTTGTCGAAATCAAGCGCACGTGTCTCCAGTACGCCCATGATCTGCATGCCTTTGAGCGGAGTGCCCTGCATGTCGATGCGACGTGACTGCATCAGCCTCTCGAACAGTGTGAAACAGGTGCTCTCGCCCATGGTGATGGAGTAGGCGACGATCAGTCGGCGGAGTTCTGCGACACCCTCTCTGAAGTATTCGAGCATCTCGATTTCGGGCAGTCCGCTCTGCGACGGAGTGGCGTTGGCCTTGAGCGCGTCGCCCAGTCCGTCGATCATCGCCGAAATGTAGTCGCAGATATCATCGGCCTTTTCGAGAGACTTGACGGGGGTGAGAAGATATGAGATGTCGGGGTAGGACTCACACAACTGGGCGGCATCGAGATTGAAGAGGTTGTTTTTCGAGATATAACGTTTTAAAGCTTCGGCGCTCGCGGGGGCGATCACCTGGATATGGGGGTGGGAGAGGAGGTCGATCACGTCGGCATAGTAGTAGTGTATTCGACCGTGGATCTCGCGCGAGTGAAGCTGCAGGGCTATAACTGAGTGAAGCATCGAGGCAAAAGCCGTGGCGTTGAAGGGCACGCCCATGGTGATGTTGATGTCGGGCACGCTTTCGGGGATCGACAGCAGCAGGGGTGTGAGCAGGTTTTCGTCTGGCAGGACTATGGCGGTGTCGATCGGATCGGCGTAAGCGTCGTCGGAGTCTTCAACCCATTCATCGAGTATGCTGGCGACGGCTTTTGTCTGTGCGATGGCCGATGGGACGGCTATCACCTCTATCTGAGGCAGAGACCGGCACACCGGTGCGTCGAAACCGTCGGGCATGGGATAGGACTGTTTTAGCTTGGCGAGTCTTGCTCCGAGCCGTCCGCTCATGGCGCAGTCGAGCAGAGCACTATCGAAGTCCCAGAAAAATTCAGCGACCCCGGCGTCCTTGAGCTTTTTCATCATGAGTAGTTCGGAGTGTGACAGGTCGTTGAAGCCTATGAATGCGTAGCGCCGAGAAGCGAGGAACTCGCGGTCGCACTCTGAGATGGTTTTCAGTGCATCGCGGAACTGGCCTCCTGGGGTGTCGCAGCCGCGTCGGTGTAGCTCGCCGGTGAACGAGGAGTAAAGCTCGCCGAGAAGTTGCCATAGCGAAACGAATCCGGCCTCGGGGCTGTCGCCTTCGACATGGCTGACGTGAGACCAGAATTCGGAGACGGCAGCTGTGCGTGCGCTGTCGCCCCATATCTGCCGCACGATGCGTTTTTGCTCGTCGTCGAGATAGTCGGCGTTGATCTCTTTGAGGTTCTTGAGATTTTTAAAGAGCTTCGCGGCGTCGACCAACTGACGGTCGACATCGTCGAAGTCGTCGAGGATCATGCCACCCCAAAAGATGAATTTGTCGAAGTCGCGCAACTGTTCCTCGCGACCGCGCTCTGTCAGCAGGCGTCGGTAGCAGTCGTAGAGCAGAAAGAGCAGTTCGAGCCTGGGCATCTCGGGCCGCGAGGCAAAGCGCGACACAAAGTTGCCCATCGTGACAAAGCGTGGCATGAACCTCGGGCGTGATGACTGTGAGGCGAGCGCTTCCTGCATGTATTTTTTGAGGAACATGGCGCTGCGCTTGTTTGGGAAAACAAGTGTCAGACGGCTCATGTCGGTGTGTGCTCCGATCAGATAGTGAGCCACGCTGTCGAGAAATTTGCTTTGGCCGTTCATTTCTTCAGTAGTAGGATCGTCTTGATGGCCAGGTCGAAAAACACTATCTTGGCGTTGGCGTTGCCGGCAATGTCATTTCGTGCGTCGTTAACGACGTCGAAGAGTTTCAGAACGTTGCGCTCGTTGATGAAACGCGAGAAGTTGACGCTGAAAGCTTTTTCGTCCGGTGTCAGATAATTGAGACCTGAGACATGGAGATTGAGAATGAAGTTCTCGCGCATCATGCGTGCGCAGTAGTTGAGAAAGGCGAGCGACTGTTCGCGTCCGAGCGAGGCTGCGTCGACGCTCCATTGGCGCAGGAGCCCGATTTTGCGCTGATAGGCCTTTCGCATGAGATCGATGAACAGATCGAGGAACATCTTGCGGGTCTTTGAGATTCTGGTCAGAGATACGGCCTCGTTGATGTTGCCTGACGATATCCTTGCGATGGAGTCGGCCGCTTCTGGCGCCATGGCCATGTTGTCGCGCAGCCAGTCTGAGACCTCTTCGTCGTCATAGCGGTTGACGGCAATGCGTTGTGTGCGCGAATAGATGGTCGGGAGTATCTGGCGGGGATTGTTGCTTATGAGCAGAAAGAGGGTGTCGTCGTGTGGCTCCTCGATGATCTTGAGCATCTTGTTGGCGGTGTCCTCGTTCATCTTCTCAGGCAACCACAGCAGTACGATCTTGTAGCGCGACTGGTGGGCCCGGAAGTTGAGCCGGCGGGTCAGTTCAGCGCCTTCGTCGACATAGATCTTTGGCTGGGTGTTGCCGGCTTGGAGCAGAGAGACCCACTGCTCTGGATCCATGAACGGATGTTCGGTCAGTAAAGACTTGAACTCGGGCAGGTAATCGGCCGATACGGCCGGTTTGCCGGCTTTTTTGACGACGGGATAAGAGAAGACGGTGTCAATGTGGTTGAAGGTTTCATGCTGGCGGCATGAGGGGCATGTGGCGCAGCAGTCACCGTGCGATGGATTCTCGCAGTGAATATATTGTGCGAGAGCTCTCGCGAGCATGAATTTGCCGGTGCCCGAAGGTCCTTCGAGCAGCAGGGCGTGGGGCAGACGTGCTGTGTCGGCCATTTCGACAAGACGTCGCTTTATGTCGTCATGTCCGGGGATGTCGGCAAATCTCATTTTTGTGAAGTCGGTCTGACAGAGCCGTTGGCCTTGACATAGTTTTTTACTTGTTGGAAAAGCTCGGTGGCAAAGACAAAGTTGTTGAGGGCTTCGTTGGCAGTTGAGTAGATCTGCGACATGTCGCCGACCCACTCGCGTCGGCCTTTGTTGATGAAGATTATGTTTTCGCCGATGCCGAGCACGGAGTTCATGTCGTGGGTGTTGATCACGGTCGTGATGCCGTATTCGTGGGTGATGTCGCTCAGGAGTTCGTCGATGAGAATGGAGGTCTTGGGGTCGAGACCCGAGTTTGGCTCATCGCAGAACAGATATTTGGGGTTGAGGGCTATCGCCCGAGCGATGGCGACGCGTTTCTGCATGCCGCCAGATATTTCGGATGGGTATTTGTCCTCGGTGCCCGCGAGGTTGACACGCCTGATGCAGAACCGCGCGCGCTCGAGCATCTCCTCACGGCTCTTGTCGGTGAACATCACCAGCGGGAACATCACGTTGCCGAGCACGGTCTCGGAATCGAACAATGCCGAACCCTGGAACAGCATGCCAATTTCCTTGCGTAGTTCCTTGACGTCGTTGCCTGGCATCGTCACTATGTCGCGGCCGTCGAAGAGAATGCTGCCGCTGTCGGGCTGCAGCAGTCCGACGAGCGATTTCATCAGCACTGTCTTGCCTGATCCGCTCTGACCGATGATGAGATTGGTCTTGCCGGTGTGGAATGTCGCACTTACGTCGTGGAGCACGGTGCGGCCGTCAAATGATTTGACTATGTCTTTGACTTCGATCATTGCAGCAACAGTTTTGTGAGTATGACATCAAAAAGAAGAATAAGAATACTGCTCGACACGACTCCGTCGGTGCTTGCCTTGCCGACATCGAGCGCGCCCCCTTTGACGTAGTAGCCGAAAAACGATGCGACCGACGAGATGATGAATGCGAAGAACAGCGACTTGATCAGACCGTACCACACGTACCATTCGTTGAACAGTGCCTGAAGGCCGTAGATATATCTCGACACTGTGATTATGTCGGTGAACACCGCCACGAGGTAGCCGCCGATGAGTGAGGTGCCTATGCATATGATCACCAGAAAGGGCATGAACAGGACGAAAGCGATGATTTTCGGCAATACGAGAAAGTTGGACGAGTTGACGCCCATGATCTCGAGGGCGTCGATCTGCTCGGTGACGCGCATTGTGCCTATCTCCGATGCGATGTTGGACCCGACTTTTCCGGCAAGGATAAGGCAGAGGATCGAGTTGGAAAACTCAAGGAGCACGATGTCGCGCGTCGCCAGACCAACTGAGTAGGCCGGGATCAGTGGCGACGTGATGTTGAGTTGCATCTGTATGGCGATTACCGCACCGATAAACAGCGATATGACTATGACAAGAGGTATGGAGTCAATACCGAGTTTCGAGATTTCAGCAACAGTGCGTCGGCCGAATACACCCCATCTGTCGGGAAGCGCGAAAACACGCTTGATAAACAGACAGTAGCGGCCGAATGTTGCGAGCGAGTTGGATATCAACATGTATGTAATCGATTAATGTTATTCACACATTATTTATTATCCGACAAAGGTACAATAAAAAATGGAGAAAACGTTTGTCATAAACTACGCAGTTTTGGTCCAAACGGAGTTGAATCACCCATCATATTATACGTATCATGACGTAAAACTATCTTCGTAATCTGATTTTTTTATGGACGTTTATTTTTTGATTGATTTTATAATATGCTTGTAAATGATTGGTTTCTATGATTATAGAAGAAAATATTCATTTTGATGTTGAAAAAAATGGGAGAAAAGTTGCATCTTTTGAGAAATAGCAGTACCTTTGCAGTGCTTTTGAAAAGATGGTGCCTTTAGCTCAGTTGGTTAGAGCGTCGGATTGTGGTTCCGAAGGTCAAGGGTTCGAGGCCCCTAAGGCACCCACATAGGCGATGTGTTACGATTAGGCACATCGCCTTTTTTAATTTCAACAAAGAACGCACGAGTTGAGAGAAGTGGTTCAAATAAGGTATATGACCGTAAGACAGGAGGCGCGCACGGCTCGTGGGTTATGTCTTAAAGAGTTGATAATCATGGAGCGCATGAGTGGTGTGACCCTACGTCAATTATAAATAATCGTTATGAATGGATTAACATAATTATGACAGACAATGATTTGAAAGAACTGTTGGACGCTGAGGCCCAGAGGATAAACAGTGTGGATTTTGTAGCCGAAGATCCGGTGCAGTTTCCCCGCCGTTTCTCCGATCAGCGAGACATAGAGATCGTCGCCCTGCTCAGTTCGACGATCGCTTGGGGCAAACGTTCCATGATATGCCGCAATGCCGACAGGATGCTCGCCCTGATGGACAACCAGCCTTACCGTTATGTGATGGACGAGGGCTATGAGGATCTGCCGGATTGTAATATCCACCGGACATTCTTCGCGAAAAACATGCGTCACTATCTGCGCGGACTGCGCTCTATCTACAGCCGCCATGCCACTCTCGAGGATTTTGCCGGCGAGGTGCTCAAAGGGGTCAACGATCATGCGTCGTGGTATCTTGCCCAGGCGATCAATCGTGAACTGTCGGCAGCCAACGGAGAAACTGACGATTGCCGCTGTCTGCCCTTGGGTCTTGACAAATCGGCTCTGAAACGCTTCAATATGGCACTTCGCTGGCTTGTGAGAGATGACGGCATTGTCGATCTCGGGATTTGGAAAGCGATACGGCCGAGTCAGCTTTATGTGCCTCTGGACGTGCATGTCGGCAACATCTCGCGTCAACTCGGTCTGCTGACCCGCAAAGCCAATGATCGCGCTGCCGTTGACGAGCTTACGGCACATCTGCGCCGTTACAATCCCGATGATCCTGTGGTCTATGATTTCGCTCTTTTCGGTATTGGAGTGACCGGACGCGGAGTAGAACTTGCAAGATCGGAGTAAAGTTGTTACATTTGCCGATAATGCCGTCGGCAGAAAACATTTATGGGGTCGCGAGCATTCTTATAATGAACTGATTTAAACTTATTGCAAATTAACATTTTGAGATTGGTTTGTGGCGATTTCAATCTTTTAGGGTGAGCGATGGGACCCATCATGACCGATAAAAGGGACGAAAGCGGCCCAAAACAAGCCAAAAGGTTAACAATAAGGTTGCAGTCAGTTTTGGTTTTAACATTTTGAAATAAGTTCAAATCAGCTCAATATATAATAAGAAGATGTATAAGAAGGTTGCTTAATAACAAATGTGAAATTCTGAGTCCAATCTCTTGAGATGAAATTCAGCACTAAAGGCACCCAAGAGAAAGGATGCGAACAAGCATTTCTTTTACGATCTCAACATAGAATTTTAAATGAAGATAAATGTAAACATAAGTAACTGAATCCATCTACTCCGGCTTCACAAGTGTTATTAAACAATCTCTAATAATAATCATCCGTTATGTCATCACGTCAGTTCACATTTGACAGGGTTGTGCGCATGGTTCTCGGTCTGGTCGCGATTGCAGGCGCGATATGGTTGATCGACACTCTTGAATATGTGCTGCTGCCGTTCTGCGTAGCCTGTCTGATTGCCTATATCCTCGATCCGTTTGTCGACTTCAACCGCCGGATCAATCACCTCAAAGGCCGTGCGCTCGCCACGATGCTTACACTTGTCGAAGTGACCCTTGTCATCGGAGTGTTATGCTATTTTTGTGTTCCGTCGATACTTGGCGAGATCGATCAGATGAAAGAACTCATAAAAGGTTATTCGCCCGAAAATGTATCTGTGCCCTATGTGCCTTCTCAGGTGCATGAATATATCGACCGTTTTCTTTCGTCGGGCAACATCAAGGCGCTGCTCGACAGTGACAATATCGAGTCGCTGCTTGACAGGAGCTCTACGCTGCTTTCGGCATCGATCGATTTTCTGAAACGGACTGTGCAGTGGCTCATGACGTTTGTCTATGTCATATTTATTCTGCTTGATTACGAGCAACTGATGAAGGGCTTCAGGCAGCTTGTGCCACCGAAATACCGCAGGATCGCCTACCGTGTTGAGGATGATGTCAAGACAAGCATGAACCGTTATTTCCGCGGTCAGGCGTTGATCGCGCTTTTTGCGGCGGTGTTCTACTGCATAGGTTTCTCGATTGTAGGCATACCGCTGTCGATTGTGCTCGGAATTCTTGTGGGAGTGCTTTATCTGATACCCTATTTCCAATATATCACGCTGATACCGGTCGCCCTGGTCTGTCTGATCTATTCGATGGGAGGTGAGGCGGAGTTCTGGCCGGTGTTCGGACAGTGTCTGCTGGTCTATGTGGTGAGCCAGTGTGTCTGTGACTATGTGCTTACCCCGAAGATCATGGGCAAGGCCATGGGGCTTAATCCGGCGATTATACTGTTTTCATTGTCTGTTTGGGGAACATTGCTCGGACTTATAGGAATGATCATAGCATTGCCTTTGACGACCTTGCTCCTGTCTTACTATCAGCAATATGTGATCGATCGTCCGATGGCGGCAAAGTCTTCGGCGTCTTCTGGTCAGGGTCATTCGGCGGGCAAATAGACGTAGGCCCCTAAATCAGGTTGAGCGCCGCGCTGAAGACCGTAGCCGTCTGTCGCTGCGCGTTGTGAAGTCAGCTCCGGATCTGCCGCTCCGATAGCCGGGGAGTCTTGGCGAATACGATAATCAAACAGATATTCGCTGCGGACAGTGTAGTAAAGCGGATCCTCGCTCCAGATGCAACCGATAAAATTGTCGTCGTCGCTGCCTTTGCTTTTCAGCAGGCAGTTGCGGAGATAAACGTCAGTGCCGGTCAGATCGTCGTGGGAGAGTTCGGCGCTGAGTCCATAGATTATTGAGTTGTCGATGACAGCGCGGAGATATGGCTTGTCGCTTAGGTCGTCGCTCTCGACGTCGATATGGCTGAACGCAATCGCCGGACCGGAGATGGCTGAGAACAGATAGTAGTTGGCGAAGGTGCAGTGGTTGAACGAGTGGGAACCGCCCTGAAGGAAGACGAGGCCTCCGCCCCCCTCGGCAAATTCGCATCCTGCGGCGTCGATGTCGGCGTGGATGGCTGTCAGGACAGCGTTGCCAGAATTGCGCAGGCGGCAGTTGAGCATGGCCAGCGATGTCTCGCCTGGAGCAGCATCGGTGCCGTCGACGGTCACGCCGTAGACGGTGTTCTTGATAACGGTGTTGCTCAGGTCGTTGCCTGTCGAGCCTGAGCTGAAGATGATGCCCTGCCACTGGCGCGACATGAGGTCGAATGATATGTTGGAGACGACGTTGCCAGTGCGGTCGCCGGCGAGAGTGACGGGGTTGTCGGGTGTGCCCCGGGTGACGAGCCGGCCGTCGATGGCCATGTATGCGCCGTCGTGGAACAGCAGGCGGGTGCCTTCGGCAAGGGTCAGTGTCGCGCCGGGAGCCACGATGAGAGAGTCGAATACCTGATAGGGTCTTGCTGAATCAAAGTTGGTGTCGGTTTCGATTATTTGGCCGCGTAGACGTATGACATCCTGTCCGAAAGCTGACAGAACGACGCTTTGCGAGACTCCGTTGGTCGTGAAGTCGATGTAGGCGTTTATTTCGATCGGCAGATCGGCCTGCGACGGCGGCAGGGTGGCTTCGACAAACACAAAAATGGAGTCCTTGCCACGGATTTCAACGTTGCTGAACTCGCGTCCGCTGAAACCGTCGACATTGAGACGAAAATACTCGGCGCCATCGCCTGACAGCCCGATATGGCTGATTGACAATGACTTCGAAGCCGGGTTGCTTACTGTGAAACGATATGTCGTGGTCATCTGTTCGGTAAAGACAACGCCCATGTCGAGCGTATCGACCGAAAAACGCGGCTGATCGGACGGCGAGTCTGTGAAACTGTCATCGATGCAGGCTGTAAAGATCAGCGTCATCGATAAAACACATAATACATATCGGAGCAGATATTTCATAGGAAAATTCTTATAGTTGTCGTTTTGCGACAATAATTTAACGTGAAATACGCGAGAATATTGCGCACTAATGCAATGCACAATTCACAATGCGCGATGCGCTAAGTTTGATTTGATGCCGATTAAGAATCTGTTTTAATTTTGCAGTGAATTGTGAATTGAACATTGGTTTTATCTTGCTGATTGATACTGACGTATGGATTATGCTTTTTGTGATGATTGCGGGGCTGTTTTTCTATATCACCATCCCGATTATCGGATGCTGGCTTTATTCGTTTTATCAATCAATCTTCAGAAGAACCAAAACCGACATAGTGTTGCTGTATTTTCATATAGCCGATGTGCTGTTGGTCGGATTGATGATCTATATGGCGTTGCGTCCGGCGGTCAATTGCGATGCCTATATCATGGAAGACCATTATAACAAATATGGCAGTGAGATGAGAAGTCTCATAAAATCTACAAGAGTGGTTTTGTCTGACAGCGTATATTTCAGCGTGGAGTTTGAGGATGGAAAGTGTCGGTGTGACGTCGATGCTCTCAGCCCCGATCAGTTGAAAGCACTTCGGCGCTCATTGGACGACATAGACTGTATCGGGCTGGATATCCGGCCCGGACAGGCGGATCATGCGAATGTCCGGTTCCGCCGCGTCGGGATGGGCCTGTATTCGTTCGAGCTACATGACCGCCCGTTGACCCGGGAGCAGCGCGACAGTATCAACGACGACTACCGCATGATAGTCTATGATGACTCGACCGTGTTTGTGTATGGCGGCGGAGTCTGGGGCCCGCAGACGTTTGTCGGGAAAGAAGAATACATTGAGAAACGTCTGAAGAGATAAGAACTTGTCCGTATTGGTTTTTAGATATGCTCTTAGTTTATTCTAAGATATGAGCAATACTTGGCCAGCAGGTTTCCTAATGTGAGGTCACCTCTTTCAAATCGCTCCGCATCAAGGGGTAAAATCCTTTCGTACACTTGTAACTTTCCTTTGTACGAAGCCTGTATGTATTTGTTTGCGGTTCACTTCTTCAAGCAATGCTGTCAACTCAGTTGTATTCCAACGGAATGCTGTCCAATTGTCTCTTTCGTGTATATACATATATCAAACATATCTAATGCGTCATTGTGCTATGAATAACGTCGCGATATTTGCGAGAAATATACTGATAAGTCAAAGACAAAACCAAACTTGTTTGAGTTTTGTTGAGCGAGAGTATATTGGACTGAGTCAAAAATACGGAATTATTGTCTTTTCGGCAAGGGAGATTTTATAATGTCGCAAAAAATGCGACGATTTTAGGCGAAAAACGTCTGATTGCATGAATGGCATATTGGCGTGTATCTGGAATTTCGCGTATTCGGACGATCCCTATCGCAGATTAGAAAAGAAAAATTTTGAATTTTACGGGTGGTGAGATATGTTATTTGTGCGCAAATCATTACTTTTGCGGAAAATACGACTACTCTGAATAATAAACCTCGTGATCGTCTCTTCCGAAGTCACCGACTGGGAAAAGAGAGATCTGTGATGGGGAAATTGGATGTAACAAAATGATCAAAAACAAAGAGATATGATCAAAGAAATTAAAATCGACCGGCAGGCATGGGTGTTGCTGGCGGTGTGCGTGGTTGTGATGTTGCCGTTTCTTGGGCTTGCGGATTTCAATACCAAAGGCGAGCCGCGAGAGGCAGTAGTGGCATATTCTATACTTGAAAGCGGTGATTGGATACTGCCGACCAACAACGGCGGCGAGATGCCATATAAGCCGCCGTTTTTCCATTGGTGCATCGCTTTGCTTTCGCTGCTCAACGGGGGTGTGGTCAACGAATTCACCTCACGTCTGCCGTCGGCGATAGCATTGATAGCGATGACGGTGTGGACGTTTGTGTTTTTTGCACGTTGCAAAGGCGCGGCCACGGGCATGGCCACGGCTTTGATCGCATTTACAACTTTCGAGCTTCACAGGGCCGGAGCCAACTGCCGTGTCGACATGGTTCTGACTGCCGCCACGGCAGAAGCTATCTATTCTCTTTTCACGTGGTATGAGCGGGGCATGAAAGGTGTGCCGTGGATCGCCGTACTGATGATGAGTGTCGGGACCCTTACCAAAGGACCGGTCGGGACGCTTGTGCCGTGTATGGTGGCCGGAATATTCCTTTTGCTCAGAGGTGTCAATTTCTTCAAGGCTTTCTTTTCGCTCGCGGCGTGGGGACTGATGTCGCTCGTGCTGCCGCTCGCATGGTATGTCGCGGCCTACCATCAGGCTGGTCAGGAGTTTCTTGACTTGGTGATGGAAGAGAATTTCGGTCGTATGACGAGCACGATGAGCTATGACTCGTGTGTCAATCCGTGGCCGTATAATATATTGACCACAGTGGCCGGCTTTGTGCCGTGGACGCTGGCCGCGCTTATGGCGGCTGTCGTGCTGCCTTATCGGAGCTATAAGCGCAGTCCGGCGGCAGATTCGTGGAGGGCGCTATTCGGGATGTGCCGCACGATGCCGGCAGTCAATCTGTTGGCGACTGTTGCGGCGGCAGCTATATTCGTGTTCTATTGCATACCGCAGAGCAAGCGCAGTGTCTATCTGATGCCAATGTATCCATTCCTGTCGTTTTATCTGGCGCAGTTGCTGATCTATGTGTCGCGTCGGCGCATCACGGTTGTGAAGGTGTTCGGCGATGTCATGGCAGTCATTGCGGCGGCGCTCTTTGTCTGCTTTATTGCAGTGAAACTCGGCCTTGTGCCTGACAGTATTTTTGGCACGGGACGTCACGCCGCTCAGAATTTGGCGATGATGGAGTCGATAGCGTCGATCGTGGGTGTGATGCCATGGATCTGCGCGTGTATCTCGCCGATCGCTGCGGCGGTGTGGTGGACGGCGTGGCGGCGCAGGCTGACGCCTGAGTCTGTCGTGCCGGCCATCTCGTGTGTGATAATGGCTATATATATTTCAATGTCGGGAACATATCAGCCGGCGGTGCTCAATGTCAAGTCGGTCAAGGATATCGCCGCCGAGATCGACCGTGTAGCGCCTCAGTCTGAGGGTGACATATATGAGTTTATCGAGCATGGCGAGTTTGCGGCCGGCGATCCCGTCCATTATTTCGAGGTGAATTTCTATATCGGTGACCGCATGGCAAGTTTCTACAAGCGACGCCCCGAGAACGGCTTCCTGCTGATCGGAGACAATGACGCCGCGAAATATCTGCCAGGCTTCGAGAGCGAGGGCTATCGATTCGAGCCGATATACTCGACTCCGCGTCCGCTGCTCGGCCAGCCGTCGAAGGTCTACAGGTTCCTGAAGAATTGATTATAATAATATAAAAGTAAAGGCGGTGTATCGAAAATCTGACACACCGCCTTTGCAGTATTGTTGCTTCAGCTCTTATTTGATGAGATACTGCGACGAGATCGATTCGTTGTCGTGTACCCGGCGGATTGTATCGGCAAACAATTTGGCGACTGAGATGATGGTGCATTTGTCGCAGTGTTTTCTGTAGGGGATCGAATTGGTGAAGATCATTTCGGTGAGCGGGCTTTCTTCGACGCGCTCAGTGGCGGGATCGCTCATGATGGCATGAGAGCAGAGCGCGCGCACTGACTTGGCTCCGTTGTCAATCATCAACTGTGCGGCCTTGACGATGGTACCTGCTGTGTCACACATGTCATCGATCAGGATAACATTCTTGTCTTTCACATCGCCTATGACAGTCATGTTGGCTACGACATTGGCCTTGGCTCGCTGTTTGTGGCAGAGCACCAGAGGAAGATCGAGGTACTTGGCGTAGCTGTTGGAGCGTTTTGCTCCGCCGACGTCGGGGGTGGCGATCACCATGTTGTCGAGGCCGAGGGACTGGATGTAGGGAATGAACACCGAAGAAGCGTAGAGGTGGTCTACGGGGACGTTGAAGAAGCCCTGGATCTGATCGGCATGGAGATCCATTGTGATCACGCGGTTGACTCCGGCTGTCATGAGCAGGTCAGCGACCAGTTTGGCAGCGATCGACACACGGGGTTTGTCCTTACGGTCCTGACGGGCCCAGCCGAAGTAGGGCATCACGGCGATGATTGATTTGGCCGAAGCGCGCTTGGCGGCGTCGATCATGAGCAGAAGCTCCATGAGGTTGTCGCTGTTGGGGAAGGTAGATTGTACCAGATAGACCTCGCAGCCACGGATGGACTCTTCGAACGATACTTCAAATTCACCGTCGGCAAAGTGCTGGATGTTCATCTTGCCGAGTTCGACACCAAGGTGTTGGCAAATCTCCTCGGCCATATACTGAGAGTTAGTGCCGGAGAAGATCTTGAAAGGGGGTAGGGAGTTATTCATGAGTGATGAAATGATGAAGAATACTTTTTCCGCGTGCAAAGTTAGCCTTTTTTTGTCGTTCGTGCGAGGCCCGACATATATTTTTTAATGGAATTTTGAAAAAAATATGTGGTCATGCAATGTCGTCGCGGCGGACTTTCCATACTGCTGCGCCGTGGGCGGGGACGTTGAGTGTGAAAGGCTTGTCGGCGCGGAGTTCCTTTGTGACGGCGCGGCCGCCCTTCAGCAGTTCTTTCATGCGTGCGCGTCCTTCGGGGAAACCGAGCACATCGAAGGCATGGCGGGGAATGTTGATCGACATCTCTTTGTCTTCGCAGCCGAAGTTGACCGCGATGAGCAGCAGATCTTTGTCGTCGGCGCGCATGAACACATAGTCGCGGTGGGGGTCGACGCCGGGGTTGTCATAGTTGGCATACATCAGGTCGAAGAAACGGCCGTCGCTGATGGCCGGCTCGCTGTTGCACAGGCTGAGCACCTTGGCATAGTCGGCCCGCAACTTGACAATGTCGTCCGGCATCGCTCCGTCGCATCTTCCGCCGTTGAGGCGGGCGCGTACGGTCGGCATGCTAAAGTAGTCGAAGATCGACGTGCGTCCGTCGTAGCCGCTGTAGCCTTCGGAGTCGAGGGCCGGTTCGCCGAGCTCCTGGCCGCCGTAGATCATCATAGGACCGGTGTTGATCATCGAGCTGACCACGAGCGAGGGCATCACACGGTGAGCATCGCCGGCATATTGGGGCGACGCGAAGCGCTGTTCGTCGTGGTTCTCGAGGAAGTTGAGCATTTTGCCGGCGATGCCTTCGACGGTCTGCCAGCACGAGGTGATGCGTGCCGCCGACACGTTGTCGCACTCGACGGCGCGCAGGGTGTCGTAGAGATTGACTTTGTCGTAGAGGTAGTCGAAGCCGGCATCGATATAGGGGCGATAGAGGCCGATGTCGTAGATCTCGGCGATAAAAATTATGCCGGGGTATGACTCCTTGACATTGGCGATGGCCCAGCGCCAGAATTCGACGGGTACCATGTGGACCATGTCGCAGCGGAAGCCGTCGATGCCTTTGGCGGCCCAGTAGCGCAGAATGTGGAGCATCTTGAGCCAGGTCGGCGGGATGGGATCGAAATGGCGGCTGCCGTTCCACGGGTCTACGCCGTAGTTGAGCTTGACTGTATCATACCAGTCGTTTACGCCGGGAAAAGCGTTGAAGCAGTCGTTGCCCGACGCTTTGGCCGGGAACTCGATATAGGCGTCGTCGCCGAGACCCATGTCGACATGAGGCGCGAACTGCTGGCGGGGAATATAGTAGAAGTTGTTGGTCGGAGAGAAAAACATGTCCTTGTTGTCGCCATAGCCGAGATCCTCGATGCCGGCGGGCTTTGCGTCGGAAGCGTATTGGCGTGCCACGTGGTTGGGCACGAAATCGATGATCACCTTCATGCCTGCCTTGTGGGTGCGGTCGACGAGAGCCTCGAATTCGGCCATGCGGGCGGGTACGTCCTCGGCAAGGTCGGGGTCTATGTCGTAGTAGTCGGTGATGGCGTACGGACTGCCGGCGTGGCCTTTGATCACGTGGGGATTGTGGCGGGGAATACCGTAGGCAGTGTAATCGGCGTCGTGGGCGTGTTCGATCACGCCGGTATACCATACGTGGGTCGTTCCGAGCGATCTGATGTCGCGAAGAATGCGTTCAGTGATGGAGTTGAGTTTGCCGGAGCCGTTCTGTTCGAGAGTGCCGTTGTGGACTGGTGCCGGACAATAGTTTGTGTATAGACGGGGAAGTAACTGGTATATTATCGGTTTTGTTGACATGATTGTTTTAAAATGAGGTTATGGATTTGTTTTCCAGAGCCCGGCGTCCTTGAGCGCCCGGCGGGTATGGATGTAGCCGCTTGTGATCACGGCTTTTATGTTTTTCAGATCGAAGACCTTGTAGCCGGACAGCTCTGGAGGCTGCACCGACAGGTCACACATCGCCATGTCGACTGCCTGATTGGATTTGGCCATGAGATTATAGGTGCGCAATGCGACGTCGATAAGCGACAGCTTTTTGCCCGGATGGCGTATAGGACTGACGTTGATGCCTATAAGTGTCTCGCATTTGTCGCGGATGATCCATGCCGGATGGTTGCGCAGCACGCCGCCGTCGACATAGTTGACTCCGTCGATTCTGATAGGCTTGAATATGATGGGTATGGAACATGAGGCAGCCATGCGTTCGCCTATCGGACCGGTATGAAACTCGACAGGACAGCCGTTGTCGAGATCTGTCACACCGATATATGTCGGGATATTGAGATCCTCGAGATTTTTATAAGATCCGAATTTGCTGATCGACTGCATGATAAAGCGTCTGAACTTGTCGATGCTCATCAATCCTCCGTTGCCCATGCTCATGTTGACAAAGTCGCTGAAGCCCTTTTTGTCGAAAATATTTGACATTTCGTCGAGCGGCATGCCCGAAGCGTAAAGGACGGCAACTACAGATCCCGCGCTGACTCCGGCAATGATGTCGGGCTTCAAACCCGCTTCCTCGATGGCCATGAGAGCGCCGACGTGGGCAAAACCTCTTGCCCCGCCCCCGCTGAGCGCCACTCCGAGCTTATATTTCGCATGTTCTGACATAGCTTGCTGAATTTTAAATGCAAAAATAAGAATAATTTACCGACTGTAAGTGTTTGTCTCGGAAAAAAGAAAATGGCGAGTTGCTTCTATTTGATAAATATGCTTACCTTTGTGATGTGGTAGTTACCTTAAATTGTTAAACCATGAATACGAAATCCAATAAGATAGTGATAGTTGGCAGCAGCAATACCGATATGGTAGTGCGCTGCACTCGTATGCCGCGTCCGGGTGAGACGGTGCTCGGCGGAGAATTTATGATGAACCCCGGAGGCAAAGGCGCCAATCAGGCTGTGGCGGTCGCCCGTCTGGGGGGCAATGCTTTTTTTGTCGGAATGGTCGGTGACGATATTTTCGGATCTCAGACCCGAAGTCAGCTTGCAGGCGAGGGTATCGATGTGAGCTTTGTCGGCACAGCTGCGGGTTGTGCGTCGGGCGTGGCGCTGATCAATGTCGATGCCGAGGGCGAAAATTCTATTTCGGTAGCTTCGGGAGCCAATGCCAGACTGATGCCGTCAGACATCGAAGCGGTGTCTGGGGTGATCGTCGGAGCCGGTATACTGCTTATGCAGCTTGAGGTGCCTGTCGAGACTGTGGCCTATGCGGCCCGGCTTGCCAAAAGCCATGGAGTGACTGTCGTACTCAATCCCGCGCCAGCGCCTGCCGACACTCTGCCGCCTGAATTGCTTGAAAATGTAGATATTCTTATCCCCAACCGCACGGAACTCGAGATGATCTCCGGGCATGATTGCAGCGGTTCGGTTGACGAAGCTGTCGAAAGCCTGGCGGGCATCGGAGTCGGCACACTCGTCGTGACGCTCGGATCGAAAGGCGCGTTGATTTGCCGCAACGGAGAGAGACGTCTGATGCCGGCGTTTAAAGTGAAGCCTGTCGACACTACCGCCGCAGGCGACACATTCTGCGGCGCACTGTGTGTGGCTCTTGCCGAGGGGCGCCCGATCGACGAGGCTGTGACTTTCGGCAATCTTGCGGCGTCGATAACCGTGACACGTGCCGGCGCGCAGAATGCCATACCGACCCGCGCCGAGGTCGACAGGGCGGCATCTTTATGACAATCAACAATCATTTATAACCATAAACGCTTAAAATTATGTTTATCGTCGAAAACTATGCAATGGCCGTTGTGCTGTGTTTCATTACGATGATGTGCTGGGGCTCGTGGGGCAACACGCAGAAACTCGCTGCCAAGACCTGGCGCTATGAACTGTTCTACTGGGACTATGTGATCGGCATGTTGCTGTTCTCTCTGCTGATCGGATTTACTCTCGGCAGCATCGGATCGGAAGGCCGTCATTTCATCGATGATTTGTCGCAGGCATCGTGGGCTTCGATAGGCAGTGTGCTGATCGGCGGCGTGGTGTTCAATGCATCGAATATCCTGCTTTCTGCGTCAGTCTCTTTGGCCGGGATGTCGGTGGCGTTTCCGCTCGGAGTCGGCATTGCGCTTGTGCTCGGCGTGATAGTCAACTACATCGGTGAGCCCAAGGGAAGCGCCCTGCTGCTGTCGATCGGGGTTGCCTTTGTCGTGGCCGCTATCATCTGCAACGGTGTGGCTTCGGGGCGTGTAGCCAAATCGAAGGGCGAATCGGCCGACACTCATCGCAAAGGCATTCTGCTCGCCGGGTGTGCCGGTGTGCTGATGTCGTTCTTCTATCGCTTCGTTGCCGCCGCCATGGATCTCGATAATTTCGAGCATCCCGCAGAAGGAATGTTCACCCCCTACGGCGCTCTCTTCGTTTTCTCAGTCGGAGTGTTTCTGAGTAATTTTGTTTTCACAACCTGGGCGATGCGGCGTCCGTTTGTCGGTGAGCCTGTCTCCTACCGTGAGTACTTCGCCGGATCGGCGGGAACGCACATGGTCGGGGTTCTTGGCGGTGCGATATGGTGTCTCGGCACGGCATGCAGCTATATCGCGGCCGGCAAGGCCGGTGGCGCTATCTCATATGCTCTCGGTCAGGGAGCGCCGATGATCGCTGCAATCTGGGGTGTGTTCATCTGGAAAGAGTTCAAGGGCGCCGACCGCAAGACCGACCTGTTGCTTGCGCTGATGTTCATTCTTTTCATTGCCGGCCTGTCGTGGATAATAGCCGCCGGCGGCAACTGATCGAAAACACTGATCTAAAGTCAACGCCGTTATACCGATTTTTTGTAACTTTGCAGTCTTGAATTCACAAATAAGACTGAGTAAATGAAAGTTCTTAAATTCGGAGGCACGTCGGTCGGCTCGGCCGAACGCATCAGACATGTCGCCGGCCTTATCCGGTCGCGCGGCCGTAACATTGTGGTTCTTTCGGCGATGGCCGGAACGACCAATACGCTGGTCGACATCGCCGACTATCTGTCGAAAGGGAATGTTCCCGGTGCGCAGGAAACGCTAAACAACCTTAACCTCAAATATCTCAATGTGATCGATGAGCTTTTTGAAAGCGAAACTTCAAGATTGAGGGCAAAGGCTGTGATCAGCGAGCGGTTTTCTTACATCAGAGCTTTGATCGACGGAGACTATTCGGCCGCCGACGGCAGAGAAATCCTCGCGCAGGGCGAACTGATGTCCACTGCGATGATGGATATATATCTGAACGAGAACGGTGTGAGATCGGTGCTCCTGCCCGCGCTGGAATACATGCGGACTGACGCCAACGGCGAGCCTGACATGAAATACGTTGCGACGCGTCTGCGCCGTATGCTCGATCTCAACCGCGACGCTGACGTGTTTTTGACCCAGGGGTATATCTGTCTCAACGCCGTCGGAGAGGTTGATAATCTGAAGCGCGGGGGCAGCGACTACTCAGCTTCGATCATAGGAGCGGTCGTCGATGCTGACGAGGTCGAGATATGGACCGATATCGACGGAATGCACAACAACGATCCACGCTTTGTCGACAATACGTCGCCGGTCGGCGAATTGAACTTCGAGGAGGCCGCCGAGTTGGCATATTTCGGAGCAAAGATACTCCATCCCAATTGTGTGTTGCCTGCAAAACTGGCCAATATTCCTGTCAGGCTTCTCAATACGCTTGACCCCAAGGCTGCAGGCACAGTGATCTATCACATGCCGCCTGACGGCAGGATCAAGGCAGTGGCCGCCAAGGACAACATCACGGCCATAAAGATTAAGTCGGGACGTATGCTGCTCGCCTACGGTTTCCTGCACAAGGTTTTCGAGACATTCGAGAAATATCAGACGAGCATCGACATGATGGCCACGTCGGAGGTAGGTGTGTCTGTGACAATCGACGACGAAAGCCATCTCGCGGCTTTGGTAGATGAACTGAAGAATTTCGGCACGGTCACGGTCGACCGCGACATGACAATAGTCTGCGTCGTAGGCGATCTCGAGTGGCACAACCGCGGACATGCGGCGCAGGCTGTCGCGGCGCTGCGCGACATACCGGTGCGCATGATCTCTTATGGCGGCAGCAATTATAATGTGTCGATGCTTATACGCAAGGAAGACAAGATCGAAGCACTCAACCGTCTGAGTGAGGCTCTTTTCAGTTGATAAAACAATAAGGTACAATATTTATTTGATATATGATCGCGGTAAACAATTTAGGTATTCAATTCGGTAAAAAAGTATTATTTCAGGATGTCAATCTCAAATTCACTCCGGGTAACTGCTATGGCATCATCGGAGCCAATGGTGCGGGTAAATCGACGCTGATGCGTATGCTCAGCGGTCAGCTTTCGCCGACCCACGGCACGATCAGCCAGGGGCCCGGCGAGCGGATGAGCGTGCTTGAGCAAGATCACTTCAAGTTCGATGACTTCACGGTACTTGACACTGTAATTCAGGGTCACACCGTGCTCTGGGACATAATGAAAGAAAAGGACGCGTTATATGCGAAGCCCGATTTTTCAGACGCCGACGGCATACGCGCGTCGGAACTTGAAGAGAAGTTTGCCGAACTCGAGGGCTGGAACGCCGAAAGTGATGCGGCAGCCTTGCTCAGCGGTCTCGGCATCAAGGAAGACAAGCACTACATGCTGATGCGCGACCTCAGCGGCAACGAGAAGGTGCGCGTGCTTCTGGCCAAGGCCCTCTTCGGCAACCCCGACAATCTGCTGCTCGACGAGCCTACCAACGACCTCGACCTCGACACCGTGGCATGGCTCGAAGACTATCTGTCGAAGTTTGAGAACACCGTGCTTGTCGTCAGTCACGACCGTCACTTCCTCGATTCGGTCTGCACCCATACCCTCGACATCGACTACAGCAAGGTGCAGCTTTTTGCAGGAAACTACAGCTTCTGGTACCAGTCGAGCCAGCTCGCGCTCCGTCAGCAGCAACAGCAGAACAAGAAGGCCGAGGAGCGCCGCAAGGAGTTGCTCGAGTTCATCCAGCGCTTCAGCGCCAACGTCGCCAAGAGCAAGCAGACCACCTCGCGAAAGAAGATGCTCGAAAAACTCAATGTCGAGGAGATCCAGCCCTCGTCGCGCCGATACCCCGGTATCATTTTCACCCCATCGCGCGAGCCCGGCAACAAGATACTCGAAGTCAAGGGTCTCAGTGCGTCGGTCGACGGAGAGGTGCTGTTCAGCGATGTCAATTTCCAGATCGAGAAAGGCGACAAAGTGGCCTTCCTCAGTCACGATCCGCGAGCCATGACCGCCCTGTTTGAGATCGTCAGCGGCAACCGCAAGGCCGACAGCGGCACCTACGAATGGGGGCAGACCATCACCACGGCCTACCTGCCGCTCGACAATAGCGCCTTCTTCAACACCGACCTCAATCTCGTCGACTGGCTCTGTCAATTCAGCGACGACTCCAGCGAAATCTACCTCAAAGGCTTCCTCGGCAAGATGCTTTTCTCCGGCGAGGACGTGCTCAAAAAAGCCTCGGTGCTGTCGGGCGGCGAGAAGATGAGATGTATGATCGCCCGCATGATGCTCCGCGACGCCAATACGATGATACTCGACTCCCCGACCAACCACCTCGACCTTGAGTCGATCCAGGCCTTCAACAACACTCTCCAGGCTTTCAAAGGCAATCTCCTGCTGGCGTCACACGACCATGAATTCATCCAGACAGTCTGCAACCGCATAATCGAGCTTACGCCCAACGGCATCATCGACAAGATGATGGACTATGACGACTATATCACCGACGATAAAGTCGCCGCCGCGCGCGAACGCCTTTACAGCAAATAATCCATAACACTCACTGAAATGGTAAAACATATTGTAAGTTTCAAACTTAGCGGCACCGACGCCGAGCGTCGTGCCATAGCCGAACGCTTCAAGGCCGCTCTTGAGCGCCTGCCAGAGCAGATCGACGTACTACGCTCGATCGAAGTAGGCATCAACCAGAACCCCGCCGAAAGCTGGGACGTAGTCCTAACAGCCGTAGTCGACAAGATGTCCGACGTCGAGATCTATGCCAAGCATCCCGCCCACGTCGCCGCCGCCTCACTCCTCGCCGCCCACAAATCCGACCGCGCCTGCATCGATTACGAGGTGTAACTCTCTGGTTCAGAAGTCAAGTAGGCGAGATATGTCGCAAGACATAGATTCTATAAAAATATACTTTTAACATATTAATCGAAATCCCGACAACAATTATTGGTTCTGTCGGGATTCTTATGTTATAAAACATTGTCGTCTTTATTATTATATGGAGAAATTTCAGTTTGGACCGTTACTTGAGTAATACTATTTATGAGGAACTTAATTTGGAAGGAAATACCCAAATAAGACGTCGATAATAGTACGTAAGATAATATCAGATATTAACTCGCATATATATGACTGACAATTGAGTGTCCTCGCAGACTTTTGCTACGTGGGGGTGTTCAGCTGTTGATTTTGCGGTATAGATCTTTAAAGCCTTTTGCGGGGCCGATTACGGTTATTGTGTCGTCGGCTTCGGCCGTCAGACCTGGGGTCGAGATGTCGATCATTGCTGGTTCGTTGTGGCTAATGCCGAGGATGTTGGTTTTGACTGTGGGGCGGGTCGCGGCTACGATTTTCAGGCCGTAATCGTCCAGATCGAGTTTGTCATAAGTAAGGCCGACATAATATTCAGGCATCCTGAATTTCAGAACGTAGTTGTCTGCGTCGACGGCCATCGACGTCACCCGGGTTCCGAGTTCCATTTCTTTGGTGAGATCGGCGGCGGCGTGTTGCTCAGGGGTGAGGATGCGGTCGATGCCGAAGCCTTGGAGTATCGACTCGTGTAGTCTGTCGATCGCTCTTGCGTAGATGTGTCTCACTCCCATTTTCTTCAGTAGTGCGACAGTCTTGACACTCGCTCCGAAGTTTTCGCCTATCGCCACGATGACGAGGTCGACATTTTTCAGCGGGAGAACGCCGAGCGCGCTTTCCTCGGTCGAGTCGACCAGATAGACGGTCGAGATGTAGTCTTTGATGGCTCCGATGTTGTTGGCACGGTTGTCGGCGCCGATCACCTCGTGGCCGAGTGCGGTGAGATCGAGTGCGAGGTTTGAACCGTAGATGCCGAGTCCGATGATGAGATATTTCATGTTTGTAGATGATTTAGCTGATGATTATGCTTTCTGCGGGATAGTGGGGCGACTTATCGCGGCTTTGCGAGCCCAAGCCGATGAGGAGTGACAATATGCCGACGCGTCCGATAAGCATGGCTGTCGACAGTATTATCTTTGTGGCCTGACTCAGTTGGTCGGTGATGCCCAGCGACGATCCGACGGTGAACAAGGCGGATGTGACCTCAAACAGGCAGTCTTTGACCGCCAGCCGTGGTTCCAGGAGCAGTATTGCTGTAGCGTAGGCGAGGAAGACCACTATTGACAGGGCGAGGACGGCGTTGGCGCGTCTGACCGATCCGAGAGCTATCCGGCGGCCGAACGCTGTCGCCGACGCGTGCCCGCGTATGATCGCCTTGAGGTTAAGGAAGACGGCGGCGGCGGTGTTGACCTTGACTCCGCCGGCCAGCGACTGCGATGCGCCTCCGATCCACATCTGGACGACGACCAGCAGCAAGGTCGCCGGCAGGAACATAGAAGGGCTGACCGACACGAATCCGGCGCTACGCGGTGTCAGCGAATTGAACAGCGACTGGGTGATCTTTTTGCCGGTCGACATGCCTGCAAGCGTGTTGTCATGCTCAAGGACAAAAAAGGTTATGGTGGAGACTGCGAGGACAGCGAGAGTCGTGACGATGACGAGTTTGGTATTGAGATCGTAAAGATGTACCGGCCGGGCTGCGTTGTGCCGTCTTCGCCTTGGTGTGAGCAGTCTGCGCAGCCATAATACAAAGATGTCTTTGAAGTTGACGAGTATCGGGAACCCGATCGCGCCGGCGAAGATCAACACCGACGTCACGATGTAGATCGACTGCGAGCCGTTCATCAGCGCCTGATTGGCCATGCCGCCGGGCAGACAGGAGAAGCCGGCGTTGCAGAACGACGACAGCGAGTGAAAGCCCGCGAAGATGAGCCTGTCGGTGAACGTCAGTCCGAGCGCCGGCGGGATGGTGAAGTATACCGCTACGGCACCTGCCAGCTCGACTGTGACAGTGAAGGCGAGTATATACAGCAGTGTCGGTATGAGATTGTTGATCGTCTTCGAGTAGATCATGTCTTTGATCATGAGCTGGCTGTAGATCGACGGCGCTCCGCTGAAAAAGATCGCGAAGAAACTCGTGAATGTGATGACTCCCAGCCCGCCGATCTGGATCAGAATGCTTATTACCAGCAGGCCGAGGGGTGTGAATGTGGTCGGGATGTCGACCGGAGTCAGACCTGTTATACACACAGCGCTAGTCGAAACGAACAGCGAGTCGCAGTAGGATATCGGTGTGACCGTACACTTGGGCAGCATCAGGACCAACGATCCGATCAGTATGAAGACGATGAAGCTGCCCGACAGGATGAGCGCCGGATTGGTGCGTCGCCCGATCAGACGCATCACAACCTGGCATAGCCGTAGAACGGAGTATGCGGTCAGCACGGCGAATAGGTAGGTGTCGCTGTACAATATTTTCTCGAGAATGGGAACCCATGGGCGTTCGGGATGAGGGTAAAGCCATGCGAGAGCTGAAAGGATCAGCGCAGAGTCGACGATCCATTTGAGGGTGCGCGCGTTACGGCTTTTATTGCGCGGCCTGAAAGCCAGATCAAGTATAATATCAATTATGAATATGGCCTGTGGAATGCGGAACAATTGCTTGAGAGCGTCGGCTTCTTCGGCATTGCGCTCAAACCCGAAATACAGAGTCAGTTCGATCAGGCAGAAAAACGACGCTATCACCGACAGAACTCCTACTGTCGTGCGTGTGACCGACGCCATGCCGGTAAAGTTTCTGACAAAGCGGCGATGGAGCAACTCCGCACCTTTGGCGTGGCGATGCACAAGATGATTGCCCTTATGAAAAAACTCCTGATCATTTATTTTTATAAACAATGGGTAGCCGTTAATGTCGCATCGCCCGAGCGATAATGTTTTTATTTGCTATCCTGCAAGGCTTTCAGTTTGAAGCCGGCGTAGATGCCTTCATAGGATGACAGGAGTGAGCTGATGGTGTTGAGGCTCGAAATGCCTGAGACCGAAGATACGGTTTTGACGATCGAAATCAGTTTTGACACGTCGAAAGTCAGATTGAGCGTGTTGCCTGATTTGGTTGCATAGGCGCTGACCTTGCCTAACTTTATCTTGCCTAACGCGTTAAAGTTGAATTCGAGATTGCCATCTTCATCTTTGGTTACGGTTCCTTTGAGAGTGCCGCGCTTGAGTTTCATGGTGAACTTGTTTTCTGCGTCGACCGTCAGTTGTAGGGCTGTGATGCCGGCTTTTTCGTAGTATGGGGCGATTTTGGCCTCGATGGTAGAGGCGGCTGCGGCGCCCCCGGCTTTCTGGAGCACATTGTCGCTCTTGAATGTCACGGCCGGAGATTCATAGGCCCATGTTCCCTGAAGGTCTGCGAGCTCGAAGTTTGACGAGGCGGTGAGATTGGAGAGTATGCTGCCGAGAGAGCCGAGAGGGTTTGACTCCTTGTCGGTTGATTTGCCCGAAGTCACGGAGTTGAGCAGATCCTTGAGATCCCCGGAGGCTGATGCCCGTAAACCCGTGAGCAGGGCGACTGCTATAACGATGTAACGTATTGATTTCATTGATGTTGAATTGAGATGCCTGATTGTTGTGCATCGTTGGAGAAAAGAAAGAGACTGTGGCACGATGTGTATGCACAGTCTCCTTCTGTAGGAATTTATGATATCGTTAAAGATTATTCAGCTTTGCCGGCGCTGCCGAGAACGTTGACGATCTTGTGACGATAGAGTTTCTCCATGTTGTCGCGAGCCGGACCGAGGTATTTGCGGGGGTCGAATTCGGCGGGCT
>CAJUMI010000028.1:0-24462 GCA_910587545.1 uncultured Muribaculaceae bacterium
TCATCGTCCGATTGGGCAGATAAAATATTCGCTAATTTAATTCAACCAACAGGTAATATTAATAAGTTAGAATACTCGGAATACAGATATATGAGGATGCCGAACACCATGCCGACAAACGTCCCGGGTGTCTGGTTTACGCCGGGGGTTAAAGATTACCCGTCAGCATACTCTTCGGCGAATGCCGCACTACTCGACAGTATCACGACCACGGCTGACGCGATCAAAGCGGCGCTCGACAACAAGTCAGCCGAATTGCCGCCGAACACTCTGGCGGCACAGATATGTATGGCTCGAGGACTGTATTTGCCGCCCGACGATCCCGATAAAACGAGCGCAGTTGTCGCAGGACACATGCAGGCATTCACCCATCCTCTGATCGCGCGTCGTGTAATTGAAAAATACCGCGAGTACGTCCGCAATAACGAAACCACAGCCGTCAATACCGGAGCCAACAAGCTCCCCGAACTGCTCGACAGCCTGCTCGCGCAGCACGGCTCCCGCGGACACACGGTCGTGATCGATTTCTGGGAGTTGGGATGCGGGCCATGTCGCTCCGAGATGCTTCATCACCGCGAGTTATACAAAAAATATGCCGACAAAGGCTTGCGTTTCATGTATATTTCCAACAAGAACATATCGTCGGAAGAACTTTCTGAAAAGTGGGCGGAAGAAAACGATATTGTAGACACACGCCTGTATCTCGAGCCGAAGGATCACAACCGGTTGAGTGCGAATCTGAATTTCAATGGGATTCCGTTCACGCTGCTCGTCGATGGCGACGGACAGATCATTGCCTGGAACCCGTGTTCTCTCGAACTCGAACAAAAACTCGCCGAGACGTTTGACCAACAACCCTGACTCTCTAAGCATGAATAAAAAGAATGCCGCCCGAAAAGGCGGCATTCTTTTTTCAGACTATTATTTATATAGCGATTATTCTTCGGGAGCTACACCCCACTGCTGGCGAGCCAGACGGAGATAGTTGTTGTAGCGCCACTGGGCATTCTTCTTGGCAGCTTCAAAGAGTTCGGCTGCTTCAGAGGGATACTGTTTCCATACAGAAGCGTAACGAACCTCACCCTTGAGGAAGTCTTCGAACTTATCCCAGTCGGGAGTCTTGCTGTCGAGAGAGAAGGGGTTCTTTCCTTCTTCCTCAAGAGCGGGATTGTAGCGCCAGAGGTGCCAGTAGCCGCATTCGACGGCGCGAGCCTGTTCCTGCTGGGCGTGTCCCATGCCTGCACGGAGACCGTGGTTGATACAGGGCGAGTATGCGATGATGATCGAAGGTCCGTCGTAGGCCTCAGCTTCGCGGATAGCCTTCAGGGTCTGGGCATTGTCGGCGCCCATCGCAACCTGCGCGCAGTAGACGTAGCCGTAGGTCGAAGCGATAAGGCCGAGATCCTTTTTGCGGATGCGCTTGCCGGCAGCCGCAAACTTGGCGATAGCTCCGACAGGAGTGGCCTTGGATGCCTGACCGCCTGTATTGGAGTAAACCTCGGTGTCGACAACGAGAACGTTGATGTTCTTGCCCGAGGCGAGCACGTGATCGAGGCCACCGAAGCCGATGTCGTAGGCTGCGCCGTCACCGGCGATGATCCACTGCGAGCGAGCCACGAGATAGCCTTTGAGTTCAACGATGCCTTTGCAGATATCGCAGTTGCATGCCTCGCAGAGAGGAATGATCTTGTCAGCCACTTCGCGGGTGATCGCAGGATTTTCCTTATTTTCGATCCAGCGGACAGCCAGATCTTGGATCTCAGTGCTGCAGCAGTCGCAAGTCTGAGCCTTGGTCATAAGATCGACGAGACGGTCGCGCATCTTCTCCGTGGCGATCTTCATGCCGAGACCGAACTCTGCGAAGTCCTCGAAGAGCGAGTTGGCCCATGCCGGACCGTGGCCGGCGGCATTTGTCGTATAAGGAGTCGAGGGTACAGAACCGGAGTAGATCGATGAGCAACCCGTAGCGTTGGCAACCATTTCGTGATCGCCGAAGAGCTGCGAGATGAGTTTTACATAAGGAGTCTCGCCGCAACCCGAGCATGCGCCGGAGAACTCAAACAGCGGAGTAGCGAATTGGCTGTTCTTGACGTTCTGCTGTATGTCGACGAGGTGCTGCTTGCTTGCGACTGATTTCGCGCAGTAGTCCCACTCTTTCTGGACGTTGAGCTGAGTTTCGAGCGGCTTCATTTCGAGCGCCTTCACACCCTTCTTGCCGGGGCAGACATCAACGCAGTTGCCGCAACCGAGACAGTCGAGCACGTCGACAGCCTGCATGAAGCGCATGCCGGTGAACGTCTTGCCGATAGCCGGGATAGTATCATTTTCGGCAAACGGCGCGGCAGCCATCTCGTTTGCGTCAAGGACGAACGGACGGATCGAAGCGTGGGGGCAGACATACGCACACTTGTTACACTGAATACAGTTTTCTTCAAGCCACTGGGGCACGAAAGCTGCGACACCGCGTTTCTCATAAGCGGCAGTGCCCTGATGCCATGTGCCGTCGGGGTTTGACTCGAAGTCAGAAACTTTCAGAAGGTCGCCGTCCTGAGCATTGATCGGACGCACAACGCGATTGATAAATTCGGGATCACTGTTTGCCACGACTGCGTCGTCGGCGAGAGATGACCATGCAGGATCGACTGCGAGCTGCTTGTATTCGCCGCCACGGTCGACTGCCGCATAGTTCTTGTCGACAACGTCCTGACCCTTCTTGCCGTAGCTCTTAACGATGAATTTCTTCATCTGCTCGACAGCGAGATCAACGGGGATCACCTCGGTAATGCGGAAGAATGCGCTCTGGAGAATGGTGTTGGTGCGGTTGCCGAGGCCGATTTCCTGAGCGATCTTGGTGGCGTTGATATAGTAGACCGAGACATTGTGCTGAGCGAAATAACGCTTAACCTTGTTGGGCAGGTTCTTGGCAAGTTCCTCGCCTTCCCAAATAGTATTGAGAAGGAATGTGCCGCCGTCGCGGAGACCGCGGGTGACGTCATACATGTGGAGATATGCCTGAACGTGGCATGCGACAAAATTAGGCGTGTTCACGAGATAGGTCGAGCGGATGGGCTCGTCGCCGAAGCGAAGGTGCGAGCAGGTGAAACCGCCTGACTTCTTAGAATCGTAAGCGAAATATGCCTGACAGTATTTATTGGTGTTGTCACCGATGATCTTGACTGAGTTCTTGTTTGCACCAACCGTGCCGTCAGCGCCGAGACCGTAGAACTTGGCCTCGTAGGTCGATTCGCCGCCGAGAGCCATCTCTTCCTTCATGGGGAGAGAAGTAAATGTCACGTCATCGACGATGCCTACGGTAAAGTGATCCTTAGGCTGCGGAAGGGCAAGGTTCTCGTATACGCCGATGATCTGAGCGGGGGTGATATCCTTGGATGCGAGACCATAGCGTCCGCCGACGATCACGGGTGCGTTGTCAACGCCATAGAAGCATTCTTTGACATCGAGGAACAGGGGCTCGCCATTGGCGCCGGGTTCCTTGGTGCGGTCGAGGACAGCGATACGATTCGCTGTCTTGGGCACAGCGGCGAGGAAATGCCTGGCTGAGAAAGGACGGTAAAGGTGAACCGAAACAAGACCTACTTTCTCGCCGTTCTTGACCATGTGGTCAATGGCTTCCTGAGCGGCCTGAGTGACCGAACCCATGGCAATGATCACGCGGTCAGCATCGGGCGCGCCGTAGTAGTTGAAAAGGTGATATTCGCGGCCAGTGATTTTGGAGATTTCGGCCATATAGTTTTCAACGATTTCGGGAACTGCCTCATAGTGGCGGTTGCATGCCTCACGATGCTGGAAGAAAACGTCGCCGTTTTCAGCCATACCGCGAGCCACGGGAGCGTCGGGGGTGAGGGCGCGTTTGCGGAACGCTGCGAGAGCCTCGCGGTCGAGCAGCGGCTCGAGATCCTCAGCGTCGAGCTGCTCGATCTTCTGAATTTCGTGTGATGTGCGGAATCCGTCAAAGAAATTGACGAAAGGCACACTTGACTTGATCGTCGAAAGATGGGCGACACCTGCGAGATCCATCACTTCCTGCACCGAACCTTCGGCCAGCATGGCGAAGCCGGTCTGACGCACCGACATCACATCCTGATGGTCGCCGAAGATGCTGAGCGCATGAGAAGCGATCGTACGAGCCGATACGTGGAAAACCGAGGGGAGAAGCTCGCCGGCGATTTTGTACATGTTGGGGATCATCAGCAGCAGACCCTGCGAAGCCGTGTAGGTGGTTGTCAGCGCACCGGCCTGGAGAGAACCGTGAACAGCGCCTGCCGCACCGCCTTCAGACTGCATTTCCTGAACGAGGACCGTTTCGCCGAAGATGTTTTTACGCCCGGCAGCAGCCCATTCGTCGACATATTCCGCCATAGTCGAAGACGGAGTGATGGGATAGATCGCAGCTACTTCCGAGAACATATAGCTCACGTGGGCAGCGGCCTGATTGCCATCACAAGTCAAGAATTTCTTTTCTTTGCTCATAACTGTTGTTATTGATTATATACGAAAATTGAGTTGTCAGATTTGTGATTGTCACAATTTCCTAATGTTTGAAAATTCACGCGAAGATACAACTTTTTCGCGTCAATCGCAACTGATGGCTAATGAAATCAGGGCAATATCATTGAAATAAACGATAATTAATACCGAATTAATCATTTTTCAGAAGACCAACTGTTTGCCTACAATTAAATTCACAATTAAATTGCCATGTTATCTTTTTCTTTTCCGATAAAACTGCCGCAATTTGTTTCATAATGCTTACCTTTGCAAATTACATTTTCGATATACAAGTTAAAGCAGTAAGAATGAATATAGACGATATCACCATTGCGTTCGCTGAAGAACAGCATGCCGTACATGCTCCTCACATTTGTGATCTTATATACGAATCGGCTCTCCAGAGAGGGACCGGCATAGCTCGACGCTCCAACGAATATATATCCGCAAAAATCAAAGGGGGCAAAGCTGTCGTAGCCCTTCACGGCGACAAGTTGGTCGGTTTCAGCTATATCGAATGCTGGGGACACGGCGATTTTGTCGCTACTTCAGGGCTTATCGTAGACCCCGAATACCGCCATCTCGGCCTCGCGGCAAAGATCAAGGAAAAGACTTTCGAACTGGCAAGAATGCGCTTCCCCTTCGCAAAGATTTTCAGTATCACGACCTCTCTTCCGGTCATGAAACTCAACTCACGCATGGGCTACAAGCCGGTGACTTTTTCCGAACTCACGGACGACAACGAGTTCTGGCAGGGATGTCAGGGTTGTGTCAACTACGACATTCTTCAGCGTAACAACAGACGTATGTGTCTTTGCACCGGCATGCTCTACGACCCCGAAAAACCTGTCGAGAATGCCACTCGCGCAACGCCATATATCATATTGCTAAAAAACAAAATCAGAAAATTGCTTAACCTCAAATAAAAATTACACAATTACAATAATGGAAAAGAAGAAAAAGGTCTTACTCGCATTCAGTGGTGGTCTTGACACCTCGTTTGCCGCCAAATATCTGTCAGAAGATCTCGGCTATGAGGTCCACACGGCAATCGCCAACACCGGAGGTTTCTCGGCTGACGAACTCGACATCATCGAGAAGCGTGCCTTGGCGCTCGGAGCTGCAAGCCACAAGACTCTCGACGTGACTAAAGACTACTACTCCAAGAGTATCAGATATATGGTCGCAGGCAATGTGCTGCGCAACGGCACCTATCCGATCAGTGTGTCGTCGGAGCGTATTTTCCAGGCTATGGCCATCATCGAATACGCCAAGTCGATAGGAGCGGATGCCATCGCCCACGGGTCGACAGGCGCGGGCAACGACCAGGTGCGCTTCGATCTTACTTTCCAGATAATGGCTCCGGAGATAGAGATAATCACTCCGACCCGCGACATGACCCTCACTCGCGAATACGAAATCGACTATCTCAAAGACCACGGCTTTGAAGCCGACTTCAAGAAGATGGAGTATTCGATCAACAAAGGCCTCTGGGGCACAAGTATCGGCGGCAAGGAAACACTGCACTCCGAGCAGACGCTACCCGAACACGCCTATCCATCGCAGATCACAGCAAGCGGAGAGGAGCGTATCACCATCGGCTTTGACCACGGCGAAATATCGTCTGTCAACGGCGAAAACTACGAAGACAAGATAGAAGCCATCCGCAAAGTGGAAGAACTCGGCTCAAAATTCGGCATCGGCCGTGACATGCACATAGGCGACACCATAATCGGCATAAAAGGCCGCGTCGGCTTCGAGGCTGCCGGACCCATACTGATCATCGCCGCACACAAGATGCTTGAAAAGCATACGCTGACAAAGTGGCAGCAATATTGGAAAGACCAGGTCGCCACATGGTATGGCATGTTTCTCCACGAAGCCCAGTATCTCGAGCCGGTGATGCGCGACATTGAAGCCATGCTTGACAGCTCACAGCATAATGTCACAGGTACGGTGGAAATCATACTCCGGCCCTACTCTTATACTCTTGTCGGTGTAGATTCTCCCTACGACCTCATGAAGACAGACTTCGGTGAATACGGAGAGGTCAACAAGGCATGGAGCGCCGATGACATAAAAGGCTTCACAAAGATCCTCGGCAACCAGATGAAAATATATTACAACATCAGAAAACGCAACGGGGAGGACCTGCCGAAATGAAGATCGGAATTATCGGCGGAGCGGGCTACACCGCAGGAGAGCTGATCCGTCTGCTGATCAATCATCCCGACGCTGAGATCAGCTTCGTCCACTCCGAGAGCAACGCCGGCAACCTCATAAGCGATGTCCACGGCGGCCTGACAGGCGACACTGACATGCGGTTTACCGACACGTTCGATCTAAAGACGGTCGACACATTGTTTCTCTGCCAGGGTCACGGACGCAGCACCGGGTTCTGGAGCCGCAACGCTATGCCCACTCATCTGAAAGTCATTGATCTCGCCCAGGATTTCCGCGACGGGAGCGACGGCTATGTATATGGTCTTCCGGAATTAAACCTCGACCGCATTGCCTCAGCCGACCGCGTAGCCAATCCGGGCTGCTTCGCCACTGCGATCCAACTCGCACTGCTGCCGCTTGCAAAGGCCGGTAAACTCAATGGCGAAATACACGTCACCGCCATCACCGGATCAACCGGAGCGGGGGTCAAGCCTTCAGCGACAACACATTTCAGCTGGAGATCCGACAATATATCCGTCTACAAGCCATTCGCCCACCAGCACCTTGCCGAGATCACGCGCACGCTCAAGTCTCTGCAGCCCGACTTCGACAACGACATAAATTTCGTTCCGATGAGAGGTGATTTCACCCGTGGCATATTTGCGTCGGTCTACACCGACTGCAACCTCACAGGCGAAGAAGCCGAACGGCTGTATCATGATTACTATGACCGCACGCCTTTCACCCATGCCGTAGATCATCCGATCGATCTCAAACAGGTCGTCAACACCAACAAGGCGCTCGTCCACGTAGAGAAACACGGTTGTAAGCTCCACATCACTTCAGCCATCGACAATATGCTCAAAGGAGCGTCAGGACAAGCCGTCGAGAACATGAACATAATGTATGGCCTCGACCGCAAGGCAGGACTGAACCTGAAACCCTCGGCCTTCTGATAATTTTAACAGTCATGAATCTTTTCGACGTATATTCATTATATGACATAGAGCCGGTCAGAGGCGAGGGCTGCTATGTCTACGACCGGCAAGGCCGGCGTTATCTTGACCTATACGGAGGTCACGCCGTGATCTCCATCGGCCACGCCCATCCACGCTATGTAAAGGCGGTCTCCGATCAGGTCGCGAAACTCGGCTTTTACTCCAACTCGGTGATCAACAGCCTACAGAATGAGTTTGCTCACCGACTCGGCAAGGTTTGCGGATACGACGATTACTCCGTATTCTTGTGCAATTCGGGTGCCGAAGCCAATGAAAACGCCATCAAACTCGCGTCATTCCATACAGGCAAACATAAGGTTCTCGCATTCGACAAAGCATTCCACGGCAGAACGTCGGGAGCCGTCGCGGCGACCGACAACGCGGCGATCATATCGCCTTTCAATCGCACAGCCAATGTCGAATTCGCCCGTCTCAACGACATAGCTGACGTCGAACGCCACCTTGAGTCCGGCGACTTCTGCGCCGTCATAATCGAGGGCATCCAGGGTGTAGCCGGCATACGCATGGCCGACGACGACTTCATGCGTCAGCTCCGCGAGCTGACCGCCGGCAAAGGCGTTGTGCTGATCGCCGACGAAATCCAGGCAGGCTACGGCCGCACCGGCTGCTTCTTTGCCCACAATCACGCCGGTATCCGTCCCGACCTCATAACGTGCGCCAAGGGCATAGCCAACGGTTTCCCCATGGGAGCCGTCCTCATCTCCCCTGATTTCGAAGCCCGCAAAGGCATGCTCGGGACGACGTTCGGCGGCAACCATCTGGCCTGCGCCGCAGCGCTCGCCGTGCTTGATGTCATAGAGTCGGAAAATCTGATCGCCAACGCCGCATCTGTAGGCCAATACCTGATCGACAATCTCAGACAGATGCCCGCGCTCAAGGACGTGAGAGGCCGGGGGCTGATGATCGGTGTAGAGATCGACGGAAACGCCTCGGACATCCGTCGTCGCCTGCTGTTCGATCATCATATCTTCACCGGCGGAGCGGGCGCCACAACCGTCAGACTGCTGCCCGCGCTGAGCCTTAGCAAAGCCCAGGCCGACATATTCCTCGGAGAATTTCATAAACTAATGGATTGAACATCATGAAAAAATTCACCTGCGCCGACGATATAGGCGACATAAGATCAGCCATTGATGAAGCCCTCGAAATCAAACGCGACCGCTTTGCACATTGCGATCTCGGCAAGAACCGCACCTTGCTGATGATTTTCTTCAATTCGAGTCTCCGCACCCGGCTGAGCACACAGAAAGCCGCGATAAATCTGGGCATGAATGTGATAGTGCTTGACGTCAACCAGGGCGCCTGGAAACTCGAGACCGAACGCGGAGTGATCATGGACGGCGACAAACCCGAGCATCTGCTCGAGGCCATCCCGGTCATGGGCTGCTATTGCGACCTGATCGGAGTGAGATCTTTCGCCGGCCTCAAAGACAAAGCCGAAGACTATGAGGAACGCGTCATCGAACAGTTCATACGCCATTCGGGACGACCGGTTTTCAGCATGGAAGCCGCCACTCGACATCCGCTCCAGAGTTTCGCCGATCTGATCACGATCGAAGAGTTCAAGACCGTCCGCCGGCCCAAGATAGTCATGACCTGGGCTCCCCACCCACGCGCCCTGCCTCAGGCTGTGCCTAACTCTTTCGCCGAATGGATCAACAAAACCGACTATGAGTTCGTGATCACTCACCCTGAAGGATATGAACTCGACCCGAAGTTTGTCGGCAGGGCAAAAGTGGAATATGACCGCGACAAGGCCTTTGAAGGCGCTGACTTCATATATGCTAAAAACTGGTCGGCCTATAATGATCCGAATTACGGCAAAGTGCTGAGCACCGACCGCAGGTGGACTGTAGACTCAGATGCGATGGCTCTGACCGACAACGCATATTTCATGCACTGCCTTCCGGTGCGCCGCAACATGATTGTGAGCGACGACGTCATAGAGTCTGACCGCAGCATTGTGATCGCCGAGGCCGCCAACCGTGAAATTTCAGCGCAGACCGTGCTCAAACGCTTTTTACAGGAACTATGAACGGCGGAATAACGGTAGTGAAGATCGGAGGAAACGTCATCGACAATCCCGAGGCGCTCGCCGCTTTCATCGACGATTTCTCGAAGATCTCCGGGCCGAAAATCCTCATCCACGGCGGAGGGAAAGAAGCGACACGGCTGAGCGCCAGACTTGGCATCAAGACCCGGATGGAAGGCGGCCGGAGAGTGACCGACAGAGAGACCTTAGACATTGTCACAATGATTTACGCCGGACTTATCAACAAGCGCATAGTCGCCATGCTCCAGGCCGCGGGCTGCGATGCGGTAGGAATGTGTGGCGCCGACGGCAACTCCATCACAGCAACACGCCGCAAGCCGGCTCCGGTCGACTACGGTTATGTGGGCGACATCGACCCGGCGGCGGTCAATGCCGATCTGATCGGCAAACTGCTGGACATGCACCTGACTCCGGTTTTCTGCGCGATAAACCATGACGGCAAGGGAGGGCTGCTCAACTGCAATGCCGACACCGTAGCGTCGTCGGTAGCAACGGCATGCTCGCGCATCGGATCGACCGACCTGATTTTCTGCTTCGAGAAAGCCGGCGTGCTGAGAGACATTAACGACGGGAATTCCGTTATCCGCAACATCAGTCCGGCTACCTACCCGGCTCTTATTTCCGAAGGAATTATCGACGGCGGCATGCTGCCTAAGATCGACAACGCCTTGAAGGCCGTAGGTGAAGGGGTCAGAAGCGTCACCATAAAATCGTCGGCCGGACTTCTTGCCGATTCCGGCACCCGCATATCAAAATGACCGCACGAGCCATCGACCTACTCGACCGCCTGATCGCGACACCGTCGTTGTCACGGCAAGAGAACGCCACAGCCGATCTGCTTGAAGGCTTCCTGCGCGACAACGGTGTCAGCCCGTCGCGCCTGAAAAACAACGTCTGGGCAATCAGTCAGAATTTCGACCGCAGCAAACCGATACTGATGCTGAATTCCCACCACGACACAGTCAGACCTGCGTCAGGCTACACCATAGACCCTTTCTCGCCTCTCCACCGCGACGGCAGGATATACGGGCTCGGGAGCAATGACGCCGGCGCCTCACTGGTGTCGCTTGTCGAGACATTTCTCACACTCAACAGTGCCGACACCGGTGTCAACCTCATCCTTGCGGCCACGGCCGAGGAGGAAGTCAGCGGCAAGAGCGGCATCGAAATGCTGCTCGCTCATCTCCGTGACCGGGATCTGATGCCCGACATGGCCATTGTCGGGGAACCGACATCGCTACGGGCCGCGACCGCAGAACGCGGTCTGATGGTTCTTGACTGTACGGCACACGGCAAAAGCGGTCACGCGGCCAGAGGAGAAGGCATAAATGCCATTTACAGCGCGATAGCCGACATCGAACGCCTGCGCGGGCTCAAATTCGACAAGACATCCGCCGTCCTTGGAGACATAAAAATATCAGTCACACAGATCGAGGCCGGGACACAGCACAATGTCATACCCGACAGATGCTCGTTCGTGATCGATGTCAGAACGACTGACGCCTACACCAACCCTGAAATCGCCTCGCTGATCGCGCAGGCTATCAATTCGGAGTGTGTGCCGCGAAGTACAAGACTCAACGCATCCGCCATATCCGAAGATCACCCTCTGGCAGCTGCGGCGATACGTCTCGGAGCCGTGCCATTTGTCTCGCCCACCCTCTCCGACCGCGCTCTTATGAGAGATATTCCAGCTCTTAAAATAGGGCCCGGGGATTCGGCCCGCAGCCATACGGCAGATGAGTTCGTTTTTGAACATGAAATTTCTGATGCAATCAAATTCTATCAAACATTAATATCAACACTATGAAGCTATGGAGCAAAGGCTGCGAGCCTGACAAAATGATAGAACAGTTTACCGTCGGCAATGACCGAGAACTTGACCTGAGGCTGGCCCGATACGATGTCGTCGGTTCAATCGCCCACATAAAGATGCTCGAATCCATCGGACTGCTTGCGAAGGATGAGCTTGATGTACTCGTATCTGCATTGAATGACATACTGAAGATAATCGACGCCGGAGATTTCAGGATCGACAAAGGAGTCGAAGACATACACTCCCAGATTGAATTCATGCTGACCGAACGTCTCGGCGACATAGGCAAGAAGATTCACTCGGGCCGCTCACGCAACGACCAAGTGCTTGTCGACCTCAAGCTCTTCATGCGCGACGAACTGCATAAGATCGCCCGGTCGGCCAAGCGTCTGTTTGACCGTTTCCAGGCTCTCAGCGAGCGCTATAAGGATGTACTCATGCCCGGCTATACTCATCTTCAGATCGCCATGCCATCGTCATTCGGACTATGGTTCGGCGCCTACGCCGAGTCGCTGGTCGACGATCTGCGCATTGTCAGCGCCGCCTACGACATCACGAATCAGAACCCGCTCGGTTCGGCGGCCGGATATGGATCATCTTTCCCCCTTGACCGCCTGAAGACAACCGGCCTGCTGGAATTTGCCGACATGCACTACAATGTCGTCGCCGCCCAGATGAGCCGCGGCAAGACCGAACGCGCCATATCCTTTGCCATATCGGCCCTGGCGTCTACAATCGGCCACTTTGCGATGGACGTCTGCATGTATATGTGCCAGAACTTCGGCTTCATAGGCTTCCCTGATGAACTGACCACAGGTTCGAGCATCATGCCCCACAAGAAGAACCCCGACGTCTTTGAGATCATGCGCGGAAAATGCAACAGACTGCAGTCGGTATCCAACGAGATAGCGCTCCTCACAGCTAACCTGCCGCTCGGATATAACCGCGATATGCAGTTGCTCAAAGACATTCTGTTTCCGGCCACTACGACACTGATCGAGTGCATGGATATGTGCGATTTCATGCTAAAGCATATCCGTGTCAATCAGAACATACTCGATGACCCCAAATATGATTATCTGTTCACCGTCGAAGATGTCAACCGCATGGTCCTGTCCGGGACCCCGTTCAGAGAAGCATACAAGACGGTTGGTCTACAGGTCAACGAAGGACAATACAAGCCGACAAAGGCTGTCAGCCACACTCACTGCGGCAGCATCGGCAATCTGTGCAACAGCGAGATTGCCGGAAAGATGAAAAAGGTGATGGCGAATTTTGAATAAACCAAGACAATATGCAGATATTACTCGCCTGCGCCAAGCTGATGGCCGACAGCAGCCTGCATCGGGATCTGAAAGTCTCCCACAGACCGGTCTTCGGGGAGCAGGCCGATATGATCGCGTCGGAGATGTGCCGCTACTCGGTCAGCGAACTCGAAGAGATGCTTCATATAAATCACGATATAGCAGTCTCGACATTTAGGCGTTATGACCGCTTCTTCGATAAATCGACATGTATGCCTGCGATCGGTTGCTACGATGGAATTGTATTCAAAAACATCGACGCCGGAACCTTGTCTGACAAGCAACTCGAATTTGCCGACAGGCACGTCAACATCTGCTCTTTTGTCTACGGTCTACTCAGGCCTCTTGATGCGATCAACCCATACAGAATGGAAGGGTGCGTGGGACTTCCCGCGACAGGAACCGAAAACATGTTTGATTACTGGCGGCCTAAGCTCACCGAAGAACTGATCAGACGCGTAAAAGCAGACGACGGCACACTTATCAATCTCGCAAGCAATGAGATGCGCAAATTGTTTGACTGGAAACAGGTCTGCGCCCAGCTGAATGTAATATCTCCGGAATTCAAGATCGAAAGCTCCGGAAAACTCCGTACTGTAACCGTCTACGCCAAGATATGTCGCGGCGCGATGACTCGTTTTATCATAGAACAGGAGCTTCGCGACCTTGAAGGTCTGAAACTGTTCGACGGGGCAGGTTTCCGCTATGAAAGCGGTGAGAAGACACCCCTGTTTGTCGCCCGCCCTTAAACACCCTTCATAATACGCCAGGAATCCAAAGACCCGGATCTCTAAACAGACCCGGGTCTTTAGATTCGTCAAGCGTGGATGATCAGTCGAACAGGATCGTCTGACCGGAGTGACGGCTACGTTCAGCTTCGAAACACAATCTGTGACTCCTAAGCGAGTCATCAATCGTCGTAGTCGGCGCATGGGATATATCTCCCCGCACCGCACCTAAGAAACTTTCAACGAGCCTTAAGTCGGCGCCTGCGTGATAAGGCTGCTTGCAAACTTCTGTAAAATCAAAGACCTCTCGTTTCTGAGTCCGAAAATCTGTAGCGAAGATCCTGACACCGTCGCTGACAATCTCTCCGTGGGTCATCTTGATATCAGTGCTGCGACCGTCGCGCCGGGTGAAAATATCCATACACACGGTTATGAGCGAACCATCGTCCATCTGCATTGTCAGCACCTGATTGTCGACAACATCATTATCACAATGATAAACGCAACGCCCGTAATCACCCTCTTCAAGTTCCTGCGTTATGACCTGTTCAATCGTCTTGTCGGCCGGAACGTCGAAATTATTGATCCATTGCCGACGGCGCCAATAGAGATCGACTGCCGAATAGGGACACGACTGCTCGACTGAGCATTTGCAGCAACGCGTTGCCGATCCTTCGGGCGCATTCTCACGGCGGAACCATACTCGGCTTCCGAACGAGGAAAGCCTGCGGCAGTTGGCATCGGTGAGCCATGTGATGAAATCGATATCATGGCAACATTTGGCCAAAAGCATCGGGTTATTGCCGGCCTCGGTATTCATGACTCCACGGACATAGCTGTGCGTCGTACGGTCGATGCCGACATCCTCTGTATGGGTTATGGTGATAATGCGGCCGAACCGTCCTGACGATACCAGTTCCTTGACCTTTATAAATGCCGGGTGATAACGGAGAACGTGACATACACACACGATCTTTCCGGCTTTGCATGCAGCCTTGGATATAAGTTTACACTGCTCGTAATTCTGAGCGACAGGTTTTTCAAGCAGAACGTGCATACCCTGTCTCAACGCTTCCATACACGGCTCGAAATGCTCTCGCTCGGGAGTGCATATAAATGCCACATCAGCCACCACCGGACTGTTGAAATAATCATGGTAATCCTTGAAGCGGCACTGCTCCGGCACACCGAACTGATCTGCCATCGCATTGCGGCGAATGGAATCGGGCTCGACAACAGCCACAAGTTTCGCCAATTCGGGATGCCTCGCGACATAATGCATATATGTGCGCATACGATTGCCGACTCCGATAGCAACTATCGAAGTCGGCATGCGTGAACTGTCGGGGAAATCAGCCATTTAGATTTTTTGAAAGATCTTATTTTCTCTTACCTTTTTTGCTTTTGTTCTTATCACTGAGGTCGAGGATACGGATGTTTCGGAACATTACGCCCTGTCCATGTCCACAGAAGCTGATGTAACCTTCTTTGTTGAAGAGGCCGGGATGGTTACGATGGTCGACCATGTAGGGATTGCCTTCCGTTCCCTCGGGACCTACCGCATGACCCTGACATGCCTCGCGTATATTTGCGTCGACAATAACCTCGCCGTCGACCGTAACGGTGATATGGTCGCCTACAGCCTTGATTTCCTCGGTGTGCCACTGTTTGATGGGACCGAAGTCGAGATGCTTGGCACCTACGACTCCATAGATTGAGCCGTGGATCTGATAAGGCTTGATACCTGTGTAACCGTAGGGATGACCCTGATACATCGGGTGATCGTGATCGAGTACCTGGATTTCCATGCCGTGGAAAGCTGCGTCAACGCCTGTGACATCCTTGCCTGTGCGGATGCCGATGCCGTTGTTGACGCCGGGGACGTCGAAACAGAACTCAAAACGGTAGATGAAATCGCTATAGTTCTTTTTGGTGTAAAGGTTGCCTGATCCACCGTATTGGGCTGTCACATATATATTACCGTCAACGGGAACATAAGCGGCAGTGTTGCCGTGCCATTTTTCAAGTGATCGTCCGTCGAAAAGCACTTCGAATCCCTGGGCTTCCTCTTCGGGTGAAAGTTTGAAGACCGGAGTGTCGGGGAGATGATTGAAGTAGAAATTACGGGCGGCTTCGGGTTTGCTTACCGATACCGTTCCGAGGTCAAGAGTCTTGGCGCCCTTCTTGGGATTGACCACAACCTCGTTGCATGCAAAGGGAGTCGCGCCGACCTCAACAAAGATACGGTCGTTGACCATGCGGACATGCACGGGCTGCACACCTGCAGGCACTGCCTGAAGAATGCCGTTGCCCACAGTAAGGCCGGCCGGTGACATAGTGACGAGGGGCATTGAGCGGAGCGTGAGCGTCAGAGGATCGACACCGTTCCAGTCGAAATAAAGATCGAAATTCTCGAACTCACCAGCCGGTCCCTGCCCGGCAACAACCGCATAACCGCCGTTCTCGTCGAGTTTATTAAGCATGCCGGCGACCTCGTCAGCCGCATAACCGGCGTCAGCATCGTTCACGCCGTGGTCGACGAACACCTTGTGTGCTTTTTCGAGGATATTCTTTGTTGTCAGACCTCGGCGGAGAGCGTCTTCCTTGGAGAAGATATATTTGACCGTACCGGCTGCGGCGAGAGCCGTCTCCTTGTTATCGAGATAACGGGCAGCGAGCATCGCTGCGGGAAGAGTGCGGCCATTGGCCAGAGCCGAGATCAGAGCATTCTGCACATCGACAGACGGAGCGAGAGCGAGAGCATTGCTGAAGAGACGGTATTGCTCTATCGCCGGCAGGCCGTAGCTCTGAACCAACTGCATGTAACGGCGGAGAGTTGCGTCCTTCTTGTCAGGATTGTTTGCCGCTATGTCGAAAAGCACAGGGATCATCGACTGATTGTTGACCTGCATGAGGGCGTCATAAGCCTCGGCGCTCTTGGTCGCGTTATAGTCTGCGAGAAGTCTGTCAATCGCCTGAACTGCAGCTGTCTGGGCGAGGATCGGGTAATAACGCGAAACGATCTTCGCATCCTTCTTCCCGTTCATCACGCTCTCGACTTTCTTGAACTGCGAGTCAGCGTCGAGGCTGACAATAGCATTCTTGGCTGCAGCCTGAAGCTCTGCGATCTCTTCCTGACCTTTAACGGTCTCGAGCATCTTGCATACATCTTCGAAATTCTCGGGGCGCACAACGCCTTTAAGACCTTTAAGGGCGATAATGTTGACCTGTGAGTTTCCGTTAGCGATGAGATTGACAGTCTTGGGATATGCGTCGTAGATATGGCGGGCGGACGCAAGCCGGAGCGCCTTGGCTACAACATTGGAGTCAGAGGAGTCAAGGGCCTCAAGGATTCCACTGTTAATGTTGCCATTAAATGAAAGGAGTGCCGCCTGAGCAGCCGCTGAAAGCTCATTGTCGTCGCCGAGAGCTGAAGTCAGAGCGGCGAGCGATTTGTCACCGCCGATCTTCGAAGCAGCATTGACAGCAGCGATAGCGAGAGGCATATCCTGCGACGAGATATTCTCAACAACGAGATCGGTCTGCGAAACGACATGATTGTTCCCGAGCCAGTTGATCACATCGATTTTGGCTGCTGGCGACAAGGATTTGAACTTGGAAGCCACAGCGTCGAAAACGCCGTCGCCGATTATTGAGGGAGCGGCAAGGAGTGCGGTGTTACGGTATTTTATATCCTTGTCCTTGAGGGCGGCAATAACATTGTCAGCAGCGTGGGCGGCATCATTTCTCAGGATAATGTCAAGACCTGCGCAACGGGCATAATCGTTGCCTGCCTTTGTAAGCTCCTTGGCTGAAGCCACGGCTGTCCGGCCACCGATATTGTTGAGCAGACGGATGTAAGCATCAGTCGCTCCGGTCGGATCGTTGGCAAATTTGTGAGCCTTCGCTGCCTTGCGGAGAGCCTTGACGGCCGCATCTGTCCCACAGACGGCAAGAGCATTGTAGACTGCATCGAGAACTTTGGGATCGGAACTTTCGGTCCATTTGATCAGAGTAGGCTCGACGTCTTTGAGCTTTCTGAAATAAGCTACATAAGCAAGTTCTGCGTCGGGAGCCGCCGCACTGTTGATCACACGGCTGACCACGGCATCATCACCGGGGACGAGAGAGAGACCGTTGACAGCATAGTGACGGAGATAGGGATCACTGAGATATGAGGCAAAAAGTTCTGCATCGCCGGGGCGTGCCAGTTTGGAAAGCTGAGTCATCAGGAACGCGCGGTTAGGATCGTCGCCACATTTCTTCAGTCCGGCTACGAGACCGTCATGGGCAGACTGCTGCATAGCGGCATTGTCGGCACGGCTTACATAGCTGACAATGGCATCGATCGCATATTCAAAAAGGGCATTCTGGTTCTTGTCGGCCGGTTTAAGCATGCCGGCAAGCATTTCGATGCCTTTCTGGCCTGTTGCGGCCATTTCACCGATGACTTCATTATATGAAGCCGGATTTTTTGCAGGCAACTGCGCGAGACCGTCGGTGATGATAGTCTCGGCATTGCGTCCGCGGCTGTCAAGCTGGGCTACAGACGAGAAGCTGATGCCCAGTACAAACGACAGAAGTATTAGTGATATGAAACGTTTGTTCATAAGGGTGCTATGTTAGTTGAGATGATAATTAGATTTTCCAGGGGCCACGCATGGGCTGATTGATAAGTGCGTTTGCTGCATCATCGTTAATGAATGTCTGGGTCTGCGGATCGAAAGCAAGTTCGCTGCGACCGAGTCGGAGCGCGATGGTGCCAAGGTTGACGAGGGTACAGCTGTAATGGCCGTTTGCCTCGTTGAGCGCGAATTTCTGACGGTCGCGCACACACTGAAGGAAATCAGTACGCTGAGGTTCGGGGTCGGGAAGCTCTGCGATCTTGTTCATAACGTCGGGAATTGTGCACTCAAAGCCTTTGTAGACTTTGCCGTTGGGACCTTCGATATAGGGCACCTTACCCTGACTTTCGAAGCCTTCGCCTTCAAGCACTATCTGGCAACCGTCGGCATAGGTGTAAATGATCTTGTGCCATGTACCGACGGCATCGGGGTGCTGCTGAGGAGCGTCGACCTCGATCTTGACCGGGAGATCGTTGTCCTTGCCGAGAAGATACTGGATAGGATCGAGATAGTGCTGGCCCATGTCGGCGAGACCGCCGCCATCATAATCCCAGTAGCCGCGGAAGGTCTGATGCACACGGTGAGAGTTGTAGGGCTTGTAGGGCGCCGGGCCGAGCCACATGTCATAATCGAGCTCTGCGGGGACATTCTGTGGAACAAGGTTCTCACGGCCAACCCAGAAGAATTTCCAGGCAAAGCCGGTCGCGCCCGACACAGTCACTTTCAGAGGCCAGCCGAGCATGCCGCTGTCGACAAGCTTTTTCAACGGCTGGACATCAGTGCCCAGACCGTAGAATGTGTCTTTGAAACGGAACCATGTGTTGAGGCGGAAGATACGGTTATAGCGCTGAACTGCCTCAACGACTCTCTGGCCTTCGCCGATAGTGCGTGTCATAGGTTTTTCGCACCAGATGTCCTTACCGGCCTTGGCTGCTTCGACAGCCATGATGCCGTGCCAGTGGGGCGGTGTGGCGATATGTACAATGTCAACGTTAGTATCGTTGATCAGATCGTGAAAATCGTGATATTGAGCGACTGTCTCGCCAAAACGTTCTTTAGCAAGATTGGAAGCCGATGTGAGATGATTGCTGTCGACATCACAAAGAGCCACAAGACGGCAGGTCTTGTCACTGTTGAAATGATAGGATGAACGGCCGATGCCACCGGTTCCGATGATGCCACGTGTGAGTTGATCGCTTGGTGGGATGTGACCATTACCACCAAGTACGTGACGCGGGATTATAGTGAATAGTCCTGCAGCGCCAAGAGTCTTGAGAAATGTCCTTCTGCTCGATTTCATGATTGGTATATTGAATTGATAATTTTATATTAGGGAATAGAGTTTAGGTATTTTTAGATTATGGTTCAAAGTTAAGGTTTTTAATCGGTTTTTTGCAACCGATTAACTCTATTTTTTAAATTATTTAGCAATTACCGGACTCATACCGGCAAAATATAGTATTCAGCCGAGTCTTAACCGTTTCGGTCATCGGGCAGATGCCGGCAACATGACCATCATCCGGCAGCCGGCACAGTCGAAGTCGAGGCGGTACTCAACTCCGGCCGCACGAAGAAACAGAGGTGACGGCAGACGCGAGCCGGCAGCGGTGCGCAGGCACGCCCCAAGCTCGCGACGCAGACAATAGCGCGTCGTCATCACCCTCCGGTCTGACTGACGATCGGGCATATCAACCTCGGCAGCTCCCTCTCTGACAGCTATGCCGTGGTCGGCATAAAACTTCCGTGCAAGTCTGTTCGCGACGTTGTCATGCCGATCCAAAGGACGATCGGAATATGACTTGATCTCAGCTAATTCGCCACGACGATAATCATATCTGTAGACCGTTTTGCGTGTGTTGTCGAGGAGGGCTACGGTTCTGCGCCGCAGATCAGCAAGCACAGACGCCGCCACAAAACTGTCGTCCGGAATACGATCGTCCACTGCGGCAAGACGATAGACCGTACCGCCGAGTTTTGCTATAACCCCTTGGCGGGACTGTAGCTGCGGACTGCGGGCAGGCTGTTCGCAGCAGACTGCTGTCTGCTCGGCCATCACACCGCACTCATCTGTGAAACTCAACGATATCCTATCGCTGTCAACCCGCCGGAGCACTGCCTTGAGACCGACTGACCGCCGGGCAGTCTCGCCTGACATTATATCATCTCTGACCTTATCACGGTTGCGGTACAATTTTGTTCCGGCTTCAATCCTTATATCCGACGCCGCATAGACCACACCGCGGTCAACTTTATTGACTCTGAAGCCACAATAACGGCCGTCGCGGTCGAAGTAACCGAGGCCGTCGCCATTGTTAAGGGGCTCACGGCTGTCCACCTTCAGCGAACGCCCCCTGACGGAAATTACCGTACCGACAGGCACACCTATCCATTTCGGACTTTCCAACGAGGCCAGACGCTCCGATTGGGACGGGCGACCGTCAAGGAAGTAGGACGTAAAGCGGCGGTTGAACGAGCGGGAGACATCGGGTTCGAACGCATACTCGACGTTGCCTGAGGAAGACCGGGAATACCTGCCGTCAGACGCAGCGATCACCCTGTCTATAGCCTGAGAATAGGCGGCAACCGCGTTACGGACATAATCACTATCCTTAAGCCGCCCCTCTATCTTGAAGGAACTCACTCCGGCGTCGGCAAGATCACCGATGCGCTCGAGGCGATTCATGTCGCGAAGCGACAGGTAATGGGCGTCGGGAGCGAGCTTACGGCCGTCAGCATCGGTAAGACTGTACGGCAGACGGCACATTTGGGCGCATTCGCCCCTGTTGGCACTGCGCCCCGTAGCAAACAGGCTCGCCTGGCAGTCTCCACTGTAACTCACGCACAACGCGCCGTGGACGAAAACCTCGACCGGCACAGTCACTGCGGAAACGACAGCTCTTACTTCTTCAAGCGACAGCTCTCGCGCAAGCACGATCTGGGAAAAGCCACAATCCTGGAGAAACCTTGCCTTCTCAGGTGTTCGGGTGTCACACTGGGTGCTCGCATGCAGCGCGATCGGCGGAATGTCCATTCTCAGGACAGAAAGATCCTGAACAATCAGAGCGTCGATCCCTATGTCATAAAGCCGCCGGATCAACTTCTCGGCAGCCAAAAGCTCGTCATCATAGATCAGAGTGTTGAGTGTGACATATATCCGAGTATTATAGGAATGGGCAAACTCGACCAGTTTCGCCAGATCATCAACCGGATTACATGCCGCGGCACGCGCCCCGAAAGATTCGGCTCCGACATACACCGCGTCGGCACCATGTAATATAGCCTGACGGCCGATCGCGATATCGCGCGCGGGCGCAAGCAGTTCGAGTTTTCTTTCAGAGGGCGACACAGTCGTTTTTTCGGGTAGCTGAAAGCGTTTCATATCTGTCTATCAGATCAAATACATAGTCACGCGAGGCGTCGATCAGCCGTGGTTCGTGAGCATCGCTGTTCACGACAATGTGCACTCCGGCATCGATCAGCCTCGGCAGATAGCGTTCGGACGGGAATATGCGTCCATGCAGCACCTTAGCCTTCGTATTGACCTCGACAATGGGTTTTCTGCTACATATCAGAGACACAAAGTCATCGACCAGCGACCGATACCACGAACAGTCCTCGACCCCCGGCTGATAATAGGACAAATTCTGAGCTATCTTGTCGAAATGACCTATAATATCAAAACCGCCGGCCTCGACCATGGCCACGGACGAATTGAAAAATGTCTCGGCCACATATCTGACGTCGTTGCCGAAATGGAGAGCCATATTGGCCTTGAACCGCTCGGCACTGCCATCGACATCGATTATCTCTCCATCCTTAGCCTTTATGAAATGCACCGAACCGATACGGTAGTCAAGCGGCAGATTGACAAAATATTCATTCGACGGACCCCAGTCGGGACCGAAATAATCTATCTCCATCGAGGCATAGAGATTAATCCTGACTGAGTACAACTCCTTCAACCTCGCAAACTCGGCAAGATATCGCGGGACATCGTCAAATGACATGTTGCAAGGCGATTCTATAGGCACGGGCGAGTGAGGCGAGAACCCGTAATTTGTAAACCCCGCGGCTATGGCAGCCTCAACAAAATCCTGCATCGGGGCATGGCCGTCGCAAAACTGCGTGTGGCTGTGGAGCGTATAACGTCTGTCTGATGAAATTGCTTTTAATATATCCATACGAATGTATCAATACCCTACTTCATGCACCAGACGACCTGAGCGCAACAGTTTGAGATAATGAATAAACAGCCCGAGCGTGACACAAGCGGCCAACGCCGCACACGACAGCGCTACCGTAAGGCCGAGACCGAAGCCTTCGGGCGAAGGAGCAAAAAGAATATAGCTGACACTTACCATCGTCATGAAGATCGCCGGTATCAGAGAGACGATGTATGCCCTGCGGTGACGCGCAAGATAGACTGTTATCGCCCAAAGCGTGAATACAGCCAGAGTCTGGTTGACCCATGCGAAATAACGCCACAGCACGTTGAAATCAATCATCATCACCCCAAAACACAGAGCGAATATAGGCAGACTTACAACGAGACGCCTGAGGATTGTCTTCTGGTCGAATTTAAGAAAATCGGCAGCGATGAGCCGGGCCGATCTCAGGGCTGTGTCGCCGGTAGTTATCGGAGCCGCGATCACACCGAGCAGCGCAAGTATTCCGCCCAACGATCCGAGCCACGAAATAGAGATCTCGTTGACGAGCATCGCGGGTTTTCCGCCATGCTCCGCCATATATTGTGCGAGCTGATCATATCCGCCTACGAACGTGATCGCAGCAGCAGCCCAGATCAGAGCCACAATGCCTTCGGCGACCATAGCGCCGTAGAAAATCGGTCGGGCGAGTTTCTCGTTCTTCAGACATCGCGCCATCATAGGCGACTGCGTGGCATGAAAACCGGATATGGCTCCACAGGCGATGCTGACAAACATCATCGGGAATATGGGTGTGGCTTCGGGATTGGCCCGCCGGTTGTAAACACCTTCGGCAAAACCATCTGGAATGGTATGCCCGCCAAAGAAAAGCACATAAAGTAAGCCTGCGGCCATGAAAAGCAACGCAAGGCCAAACACCGGATAAAAATTGCCTATGAGTTTGTCGATCGGGAGAAGTGTGGCGAGAATGTAATAGACGAATATCGCGCCGATCCAGAAAGTGCGGTCAAGATAGTCGGGAGTCATGCCCGAAAGAAGATCGGCCGGATTGATGACAAAGACAGCGCCTACCAGTATCAGCAGGACAACCGACACGACGCGCATTGTCTGTTTGATCGACGGTCCGAGTTCACGGCCTACCAGCTCGGGCAGCGAATCACCGCCGCTGCGGATCGACATCAAGCCTGACATATAATCATGGACAGCGCCACCGAAAATGGTGCCGACCACAATCCATATAAATGCGGCCGGCCCGAACATTACGCCCATGATAGCGCCGAAAATCGGGCCAAGACCTGCGATATTGAGAAACTGGATCAGAAAGACCTTCCATGTCGGCAGAGGGATAAAATCGACGCCGTCACACCGCGTTTGAGAGGGCACGGGACGGCTCGGGTCCACGCCGAAAATACGCGAGCACAGCGCGCCATAGACTATATAGCCTATGATCAGAACAGCCAGCGCTATGAGAAAAGAGAGCATATATCTATTTATGTGATAATTATATTATGAGTAGGTTTATTTCTTAGGCTGAGTCGGATTTTCGCCCGGACGCGCGATATTCTCGCGCATCTCGGTGTCAGCCTCGATATTCTTCATGCGGTAATAGTCCATGATGCCAAGATTGCCCCTTACGAAAGCCTCGGCCATCGCACGCGGCAATTCAGCCTCAGCTTCAATCACTTTGGCACGGGCCTCCTGAGCCTTGGCCTTCATCTCCTGCTCGAGAGCGATCGCCATCGCGCGGCGCTCCTCGGCTTTTGCCTGAGCGATGTTCTTATCTGCCTGAGCCTGATCGATCTGCAAGGCGGCTCCGATGTTGCGACCTATGTCTATATCGGCAATGTCAATCGAGAGTATCTCAAAAGCCGTGCCGGAGTCGAGACCTTTTTTGAGAACGAGTTTTGAAATCGAATCAGGATTTTCGAGAACCTGTTTATGGCTCACCGACGAACCTATCGAAGAAACAATGCCTTCTCCCACTCGGGCAAGAACTGTATCCTCGCCTGCGCCACCCACGAGCTGGCGTATGTTGGCGCGGACAGTCACACGAGCCTTGGCTATCAGCTGTATGCCGTC
>CAJUMI010000028.1:24472-31145 GCA_910587545.1 uncultured Muribaculaceae bacterium
GGCGACCGCCGTGACCGGCGGGGTATCTATCACTTTGGGATTTACGCTCATCTGCACAGCCTCGAACACATCGCGACCGGCGAGGTCGATCGCCGTGGCCATTTTGAATCCGAGGTCAATATTGGCCTTTGCCGCCGAAACGAGCGCGTGCACAACCTTGTCAACATTGCCGCCGGCAAGATAGTGGGCTTCGAGATCGTCGCGCGTGATTTCATTAAGGCCGGCTTTATGAGCTTCGATCATGGCTCTGACGATCAAACTCGCCGGAACCTGCCTGATACGCATAAGCACAAGCTGGATCAGCGAGATGCGAACACCGCTTGCACGGGCCGAAATCCATAGAAAAAACGGACAATAATAAAAAAACAGGATCAGTAATATAATACCTGCGATAATGAGAATGATCAATGTCAGTTCCATGTTATTTAAGATTTATTGGTTTGTTTATTATTTTGTCTCAAGGCGGATCACCTTGTTGCGCCATTCGGATATTTTCTGCCGTCCGTATTCAATCGCAGTCTCGGCATCGGCTATCTGGTCGGCGAGATTTTTCTCTCCGCCGCGGTAGCGCTCGCGCAACTGATTGAGCCTTACGATCTGCGCATCGATATGTTCTTGCTCTACGAGCAGCTCCTTCATCTCCTGACGGGCCTGACGGCTGCTGAAATCATCAAGCGAAGTGTACACCTTGCCGTTGCCCATCGATATCTCGAACCGGCTGTTGCCCATGCCGCGGCGGGATCCGCCCTCGTCGATGGCAGCGATACGCTGACGCAGTGCCGAGGCTTCAGCAGATCGTACACTGTCAATAGATTTTATACGCGCCTTGTCGTGAAGCGACGGGTCATCGACATCATAGTTGACACGCGTCTGCGAAGGCACAAATACATAGATCGTCACTTTGCCTGGGACACAACCGCGGTCGCTTGCAAACCATCCCGCGCCCGTAGCCTCGTCAATAGCAAGCATATAATCATTGTATGGCGAATTGTATGGCATACCGATATTCTGCGGCTGCAGGTATCCGTCGTCGCTGCGGCGCGTCATAAAGATGTCATATCCGCCAAGCGACGCGTCGCCGGTTGCCGAATAGTAAAGCGTCATGCCATCCGGCATAAGAAAGGGATAATCGGCATCACCGCCCTCGGAGAAGTTGCCTTTCAGAGGGGTGGCATTGTCGATAGTGCCGTCATCGAGAATTGACGCAGACATCAGTACCGCCGTTCCGGTAGAGTCGCTTTCAGCCCAGATCATCTCACTTCTGTTCTGAGGAAGATATACGAGTGTCCGCGCTCTGACATCCGCATCTTCGGGTAAAAGCAGGCGGCCGGCCTCGGGTGAAAGCCTGTAGTGAGTGAAAAAATCCGACGCATCAACATTTAACGAATCGACGATTTCGATTTTTTCCACGCGATCGAGCATATTGCTGAGCATTACCATGCGCTTGCGCAGCTCATCCATCCCCGCAGGCTCTGTCTTTTTATTTTTCTTCAGTTTGTCGCTCCAGATGTCGAGATGTTCTTCCGCTCCTTCGGTGTCGTAATCGTCAAGCGCAATCTCCACCAGAAGACGCGAAGCATCGGTGACACCGCGGTCTTCAGCAATCTTCAGGGATGCGACCGCCTCCGGGCTTCTACCTAACGCCACCAGCGAAGCTCCGAGATAATAATTGACATTGCCATCGCGCGGCGATGACTTTTTAAGAACTTTAAGTTTCTCTACGGCTGCTGAATAGTCGCCGTTTTTATATAGTTTTCTTGCCTCATCGAGCGGCGCTCCGGAAATCGGAGATATGCCCAGTCCGAACAGAATGAGACAAAGCAAAAATAAACGCATAAGCCTCCTTTTTATTTGATTTCTCAAAGTTATGAAATCTTTTCCGAAAAAAGAGCTTATTTAAATACAAATATGAACTTTCAGGCGCGAAAGGCAAAAACAGCTCTTATATCCGATCAAGCACTGCTTCATGTTCGGGGTCATACACCTTGATCGGCAGATTGCCTGTCATCGCACCGTAAGCATTATATGCGAGCGCTCCAAGTTCATCCTCGCCGGCACGCACTGATATCGGAGCGATCCAGTCGATCCATTCTCTGAGTTTGTCCACACAATATGTGCTGTGGGCAATTCCACCGGTAAGGATAATAGCGTCGACATGACCTTTTAGCGACACAGCCCGCGCTCCGACATGACATGCCACTTTGTAAAGCATCGAGTCAAGGACGGTCTTGTACGGCTGCTCTTCAGCTTCGGCACGGCGGACGATCTCAGCCACGTCGTTGATGCCCAGAAGCGCGGTAAGACCGCCTTTGCCATTAAGCAGTTTATGGATTTCGCGCTGAGTATAACGGCCGCTGAAACACAGATCGACAAGATCAGCCGCAGGAAGCGAGCCTGCTCGTTCGGGACTGAACGGACCGTCGCCGTCAAGAGCGTTGTTGACATCAATCACCTCGCCGTGACGGTGAGCTCCGATAGAGATGCCACCTCCGAGATGGACAACGATAAGATCGAGTTCCTCATATTTAAGGTTGTTCAAACGGGCGTAGCGACGGGCGACGGCCTTGCTGTTGAGAGCGTGGAATATCGATCGGCGCTCGAGGCCGGGCAATCCCGACACACGAGCCTCGGGGATCAGTTCGTCAACCACTTCGGGATCCGCAATAAATGCCGGGCAACCTATATTTGCGGCAAACTCGTCGGCCATGAGACCGCCAAGATTACAGGCATGCTCCATCTCAGCGTTTATAAGATCGTGTCGGATCTTGTCATCGACGCGGTAAACGCCGCCCGGCGTAGGCTTGAGCAGACCGCCACGGGCAATCACGACATCAAACTGATGCTCGTCAATGCCTTCTTGGGCCAGAAGCCGGTGCATAGCCTCGTTGCGATAACCGAGCTGCTCATTGACATGCTCAAAACGAGCGAGCTCCTCGACCTGATGCTGAATACACCCTTTCCATTTTATCGTCTCATCTTCATAAATAGCAAACTTAGTTGATGTAGACCCGGGATTGATTACAAATATCTTCATAGTCAAATTGATAGGGGTTTATGATGCTATACAGGCAAGAATTACACTAAAGAATTTCGACTCCGCCGAATCGGCTCGCGAAGCCACGACGACAGGCGCAGTTGTGCCTGTCACCAGTCCGGCCATACGTGCTTTCCCGAAATACGACACTGTTTTATAAAATGCATTTGATGCCTCAAGATCAGGCATGATCAGGATATCTGCATCTCCGACAACATCCGATCCGATTTTCTTGATCCTGGCGCTTTCGATGTCACATGCGGTCTTGACATCCATCGGCCCGCTCATTGACACATCGCCGAAACGTCCGTTTTCAGCCATATTTTTCAAAGTCTCGTAATCGCTTGTAACCTGGAAACGCGAGTTGATTTTTTCGGTAAAATGGATCAAAGCTATTTTCGGGCATTCGATTCCGATACTGCGTGCAATGGCGCAGTCATAGCCGATCATGGCCTCAAACTGTTCGAGTGTCGGATTCGGTATCACGGCTGCATCCGAAAACATCAGCAATTTATGATACACCGGAGCCTCGACCAATGTTATGTGGCTCATCACGGCTCCTCTCTCTATGAGTCCGCGTCCGCCTTCCTTATCGATGACCGCATGAAGAATAGTGTCGGTATTAAGCGATCCCTTCATCAGCACATCGGCTTCGCCGTCATGTACGATACGCACTCCCTCGCGGGCTGCCGCCACTACATCGGCACACCTGACAAGTCTTATACGATCGGCAGAATAAGACCGGCAGAACGCCAGAAAGTCATCACTTTCATCACCACCGAGAACAAGTATGAGATCTACGAGATCTTCCTCGGCGCAACGGCGCACGACATATTCCGTATGATCGTCTGCAGGACATACTATTGCCACACGTTTTCGCTCACTAAAAGCCTTATATCTATCTAAAAGATCTTCAAAACTTCTAAAAGTCCTCATCTAAGCTTACATTTTTTTTGCAAATATCTGAATTTGTTTCCTTACAGCCAAATTGACAGACTAAAAATTGCACAAATCCGCCAAAAATATGCAAAGCCGCCAAGGCTTCAATGCAGCTGCTAGCCATTTTCCGCAGATACAGCCCTGACAAGTCAAAATAACAGCCATAAAAAATAACGGCAGTACTGAGCCAATAAGGAAATTTTTCCGTAACTTTGTGGCACAATTTCTAACGGTAGTTCTGCCAACGGTTGCAGATTTGCTTTCCACCCAAGCTAAAACATTGTTTATCAACATACAATAATAATTTATGGATTGGATCCTTGACTTGCTCATGCCGGGCAATACGTCTATAGCCAGCACATTGGTTCTATATTCGTTTGTCATAGCAGCCGGCATCTACATCGGCAAACTGAAAATCTGCGGAGTCTCCTTAGGCGTGACATTCGTGCTGTTTGTCGGAATTCTGATGGGCCATTTCGGCTACATCGTCGATGACAACATTCTTAAATTCGTGCGCGAGTTTGGCCTTATTCTGTTTATCTTCTCGATAGGTCTGCAGGTCGGCCCCGGGTTCTTCTCTTCCTTCAAAAAAGGGGGCATGAGACTCAACTTCCTCGCTGTCCTGATCATCGCCCTCAATGTGCTGATCGTTTTGGGCATCTACTACTTCGGCAATATCAATGACATCAACGCACTTGTCGGAGTGATGAGCGGGGCTGTGACAAATACGCCCGGACTCGCCGCTGCGCAGCAGACTGTCAGCCAGATGTATCAGAGTCCCGAGCAGGCCAACCTCATGGCGTCGGGCTACGCCGCAGCCTACCCTCTCGGAGTTGTCGGCATAATCCTTTCGATGTTTGTCATCAAAGGCATTTTCCGCATCTCTACCGACAAAGAGATCAAACAGATCGAGGATGATCAGGAAAGCGCACAACTCAAGCCTCACCTGATCTCGATCGACGTCACAAACCGCCTCATCGACGGTCGTAGCCTGCTTCAGCTCCACGACGTGATCCAATGCAATTTTGTCGTGTCGCGCATTATGGGCAAAGACAATGTCGTTACTATTCCCAAATCATCGACTGAGATCCACGTTGGCGACCGTCTGCTGATCGTCTGCTCGGCGATCGACGCCTCGCGTTTTACAGCCGTTCTCGGCCCCCAGATCGAGATGGACTGGGAATCCACCCAGACTCCGGTATACTCACGACGCATACTTATCACCAAGAGCGAATACAACGGCGTCGCCCTCGGCTCACTCCGTCTCCACAACGGCTATAAGCTCAATGCCACCCGTGTCAATCGTGCGGGCGTCGATCTTCTCGCCTCGCCCAATCTCCGCATTCAGATGGGCGACCGCCTGACCGTTGTCGGCAATCTTGACGACATCGACCGCCTGGCCTCTCGACTCGGCAACTCGATGAAACGCCTCAACCAACCAAACCTGATAACGATCTTCATCGGAATAATACTCGGCATCATACTCGGATCGGTCAATCTCGGCTTCGGGATGAAGCTAGGCCTTGCAGGTGGCCCGCTCGTGGTGGCAATCCTGCTGAGCCGGTTCGGTTACAAAGCCAAACTCATCACCTACACATCATCATCGGCGTCCCTTCTTCTCCGCGAACTCGGCATCTGTATGTTCCTCGCCTCGGTCGGAATTTCAGCAGGCAAAGGCTTCGCCGACGCGGTGTTCAACACCACCGGCATGTGGTGGGTGATCTGGGGATTTGTGATCACCGTCGTACCTCTGATCACCGTAGGCCTGATTGCCCGCGGACGTGACAAAATCAACTTCCTGACGATCATGGGTCTGTTCTCGGGCGGTTGCACCGATCCCCCAGCGCTTGCCTATGCCAACAACTCGACAGGCAACGACGCTCCCGCGGTAGCATATTCAACTGTCTATCCGTTGACGATGTTCCTGCGAGTAGTCGCCGCCCAGGCTCTGATACTTTGCCTCGCCTGATAGTCTTATCGCAATAAAAGAGCCCGACGAGGCTATCTCAATCTAAAAAAGATGTTCGATTCGCCGCCAGGCGGCTAAAATCGAACATCTTTTATTTCTTAGCGCCACAAAGATGCGCTTTTATCAATAAAGAGGAGTAAAACGGAGAATGAGAAACTCTTTTAAATGAATTCCTTGATTTTGGCGACAAGAACATCTGCCTGTTGCAAGCCTACAGCACGCCATGCCGGTTCGCCATTCTTGAACATGATAAGCGTAGGTATTGACTGCACATTGTATTTACGGGCTACGGCCTCATTCTTATCTATATCTACTTTAATAACATTGGCTGCATCGCCAATTTCCTCCTTAACCTTTTCGATTATAGGAGACTGCATCCTACAAGGACCGCACCAGGTAGCATAAAAATCAACCAGTGTAGGCTTGCTCTCTTTTATCAGTTCGTTAAATTCGCTCATATTTTCAATCTTAAAATTCAGGTTATTAAAATTATATATTAAAGAGTATGTTTCTTAAAGTTAAAAGTCAGTATACTCTTAAAACGCAGACACAAACAAATTGTTTTATCTCCGAAAAAAATTCCCCGCAAGCATCTGAATTTCAATAATTACAGATTATTCATATTACACCCTCTTGAAAAAATCAAAAATTCTGTGTAACTTTGCAGTCTCAAAAGGTTGGTCCGGTAGCTCAGCTGGATAGAGCATCTGCCTTCTAAGCAGACGGTCATG
>CAJUMI010000029.1 GCA_910587545.1 uncultured Muribaculaceae bacterium
TGCTCCTAAACAGACTTCCCACAAATTAACAATCGTTATGAAACACCCTCTAAGACCTCTACACCATTGATTTAATGCAAATTGCCATTTAGAAACTATCTAACCACCTAAGCTCTGATCCACACTCCCCCACACCCACATATTTTTTTCGGTCCTGCTTTTCCACTGACTATAATATTTTTTGTAACTTTGTGACTACTATAGAATCATATTTGCAATGATAAACAAAATCAACAGTCTAAAGACTGAAATAGAAGCGCTTACAGCCGCAAATCTCGACGAAGTCGAGGTTCTGCGCATCAAATACCTCAGCAAAAAGGGTCTCGTGCCCGCATTGATGAACGATTTCCGTTCGGTTCCCGCCGATCAGAAACGCACTATCGGACAGGCCATCAACGACCTGAAGACCTTCGCCACCGACAAAATCAACGCCCTGCGCGAAGCCCTGTCGTCAGACGGAGACGATTTCTCAAGCATAGATCTCACACGCACCCCCTCTCCGGTCAGACTCGGCTCTCGCCACCCCCTGTCTCTCGTCCGCGAGGAAATCATCGCCATTTTCCGCCGCCTCGGATTTAACATTGCCGAAGGCCCCGAAATCGAAGACGACTGGCATGTATTCTCCGCGCTCAACTTCGCCGAAGACCACCCCGCCCGCGATATGCAGGACACCTTCTTCATCAACCGAACTCCCGACGTCCTGCTGCGCACCCATACATCTTCCGTGCAGTCCCGCGTGATGGAGAACTCAACCCCCCCGATCCGCATCATCTGTCCCGGACGCGTATACCGCAACGAAGCCATCTCCGCGCGCGCGCATTGCTTCTTCCATCAGGTCGAAGCCCTCTATGTCGACAAGGACGTCACCTTCGCCGACCTGCACCAGACTCTCCTCTACTTCGCCCGCGAGATGTTCGGAACCGAAACCAAGATACGTCTCCGACCCAGCTTCTTCCCCTTCACTGAACCTTCTGCCGAAATGGACATCAGCTGCAATCTCTGCGGAGGCAAAGGATGCTCGTTCTGCAAGCACACCGGATGGGTTGAGATTCTCGGCTGCGGCATGGTCGATCCCAACGTCCTCGACGCTTGCGGCATCGACTCGAAAGTCTACTCCGGATTCGCTCTCGGCATGGGTGTCGAACGTATCACAAACCTCAAATATCAGGTCAAAGACCTGCGCATGTTCTCTGAGAACGACACCCGTTTCCTCGAAGAATTCACCTCGGCTCATTGATGAAAAAAGCCGACCGCTACCGCATGGTCATCGAGACTTTCGGGCAGAAAATGCCCGATGCTCAAACCGAACTCCGCTACGACAACCCCTTTCAGCTGCTGGTGGCCGTAATCCTGTCGGCACAATGCACCGACAAACGCGTCAACATGATCACCCCCCCTCTCTTCGAGCGCTTCCCGACCCCAGCTGATCTCGCCGCCGCCGGGCGTGACGAAGTGTTCGCCCTGATACAGTCATGCTCCTACCCCAATAACAAGACAACTTCGCTCATGGGCATGGCGCGTATGCTCGTCGACCGCTTCGACGGCCGCGTCCCCGACTCAATCGACGACCTCATGTCGCTTCCGGGCGTAGGACGCAAGACCGCCAACGTCATCCTGTCAGTGGTCTACGATCGCCCAGCAATGGCCGTCGACACCCACGTGTTCCGCGTGGCCGAACGCATCGGCCTCACCACCTCAAGCAAAAACCCGCTAACCACCGAACACGAACTCGTCAGAAATATCCCCTCCGACAAAATAGCCCGCGCCCACCACTGGCTCATACTCCACGGCCGCTACGTCTGCAAGGCGCGCAAACCCCTCTGCGAGCAGTGCGACATCCGTCCATATTGCCGTTTCTACTCCAAAAACAACCGACAGTCATGACAAGCGACACCCTTTTCATCACAACGATCGAGGTGCTCGGCACCATAGCCTTTGCCATATCAGGCATACGCCTCGCCGCGGCAAAACGCTTCGACTGGTTCGGAGCCTACGTCGTAGGCCTAGTCACAGCCATCGGCGGCGGAACGGTACGCGATGTCCTGCTCGACATACCCGTCTTCTGGATGCTGTCATTCCGCTACCTCGCCGTCACCGGTCTCTCGCTGGCCGCCGTGATCATCTTCAGGCAGGCTCTTGTCAGAGGCATGCGCACGCTCTTCATCTTCGACGCCATAGGCCTCGCCCTCTTCGTCGTGGTCGGCATACAGAAAACACTCGCCGCAGGCTACCCCATGTGGGTCGCAATCGTAATGGGCATTATCACAGGCTCGTTCGGAGGCATCATCCGCGACATCCTCATCAACGACGAACCCCTCTTCTTCCGCAAGGACATCTACGCCACGGCGTGTCTCGCCGGAGGAGTCGCCTACTATCTCGTGTCGCTGACGAACGCCCCTCTCTGGGTTCCGCAGGGCATCTGCGCCGCCACCATCGTAGGGCTCCGTGTGCTTGCCGTGCGCTACAACTGGTCGCTGCCCATCCTCAAGGTCGACCGCGAATCTCTCCCCGACGACCGACAATCCGACATCAAATAACCGTAATCACATGAAAAAAATCTTTGCTCTGATCGCAGCCGCAACAGCGGCAGCCGCCATCATCCAGTCATGCACAAAAGCCGAAGCCAACGAACCCGACGAACCCGAAGTATACCTCGTTGTCGCTGCCGACGCCAACTTCATGCGCTTCGCCGACCAAGACAGCATCGGCATATATCTCGACAAAAGCCGGGATGCCGGCTTCAACCACATCCTGCTCGACGTAAAGCCGATCTACGGCAAAGTCCTATACCGCAGCGACTACCTGCCCTATCTCGACTTCATCGAAGGCGTCACGCCCGAGCCACTCGGCCGCGACTGGGACTACCTGCAGACATTTATCGACGAATGTCATAGCCGCGGCATGCGTCTGTCGGCGTCTTTCTCCGTCATGCCATGCGGATCGCCCTACTGGCAGCGCGGCATGTGCTTCCTCGGCCAGATCCCCGACAGCCTGCTATGCGTCGAATACCGTCCCGACAAAACCTTCGGCGACATGCGCGACACACGCAAAGCCGCCGCTTTCCTAAATCCCGCACATCCTGACGTTCGCGAGACATCGATGAAGATGATCATGGAACTCGTCCGCCGCTATGACATCGACGGATTCTCACTCGACTACTGCCGCTACCCCGACGCAGAGAGCGACTTCTCCGACTTCTCGCGTCGGGAGTTCGAAAAATACATCGGCCACAGCGTCGACAACTGGCCTGCTGACGTTCTCGATTATGACAGCGAAGGCAACCTCGTCGACGGCCCGTACGCCCGGCAATGGTGGGCATGGCGCGCAAAAGTCATCTCCGACTTTGTCCGCGAAGCATCCGATTCCATCCATGCAGCCAAACCCGACGTCGACGTCGAATACTGGGCTGCCACATGGATCCACGCCATCCATCGCAACGGCCAGAACTGGGCATCGCCCCGGTCATCATGGCCTATGGCCTATAGCTTTGGATCGCCTGAATACCAGGCCACAGGCTTCGCTCCCTATGTCGACGTATTCGCAGCCGGAGCTTATCTCGAACGCGTCTACGGACCCGACGACAACGAATCGATGGAATATGCCTACACCCGCGCTGACTCACTGCTCCACGGCGACTGCAAGCTCGTCGGATCGCTCTACGCCGTCAACCACGACACCGTCGCATCAAACATCAACAACCTCTACAATGCATGCACCATGAGTCTCCGCAAGACCGGCAATCTCCGCATCTGCGACCTCTGCCACATCGAACGCATGGGCAGCTGGTCGGAAGTGCGACGCGCCATCGACGACTACAAAGCTTCCTGCAAAGAAAAATAAATACCCCTCTCTTCAGCTCGTCCGAAATGTCGCGACCTGTCAGAAAAGTCCGGCCCGTCCGACAGCATCCTAAAGGTAGCAACCGACTATCGCGATGATCAGCCCGACAATCATCAGTCCGAAGCCGATCATCCGTTTCTTGCCCCATGCGGCCTTCAACCCGTCAGATCTGACATTCCGCTTTCTCGCGAGACGGAAAGCATAGGCATACTTCATGGCATAAGCCATCAGATAGATCGCGCCTATGACATTGCTTCCTATTCCGCCATATATCATAATTTCATCCATACAATCAAAACACTCCGCCGCCCCCCGAAAGTTCAAGAAGTCCGAAACGTCCGAAACATCAGACCATAAATATATCCCGGCAGCCTCGCGGCTGTCGGGATACAATTGTTCAATCTAATCAAAAATTCGATCAATACTCGGCCTTGACGAAGTCGGCGCGGCGGAGATAGTCGGCGTTCATCGCCATACCTTCCATGATCGCGTGCGAGCCGTCAGTGCCTTCCTGCTCTACAACGAAATTCTCGAGGCCCGCGTCGGCAGCGGCCTTGAATATCGGTTCAAAATTCACCATGCCGCTCTGTCCGAGCTCATATTGGTCTTTGATATGGAGCAGGGCGAAACGTCCGGGATACTTCTTGATATATTCGACGGGGCTCTTGCCGGCCATGACGGCCCAGTAGACATCCATCTGCCAGAACATGTTCTCGGGCGCGATATTCTCCATCATATATTCGATCCACATGCGGTCGGTGTCGCCGATGTTCTTGAACTCGTGCGAGTGGGTATGATAGCCGTATCTCAGGCCGGCCTCGTTACACTTGGCGCCGATAGCGTTGTGGTAGTCACAGAGCGTCTGTGCCTCTTCAAGCGTCTTGGGTACATTGCCCCACGGCGTCACAAGATAGGTCATGCCTGCCGCCTTGTGAGCCGCGATAGCCTCATCCCACCATTTCATCGCTTCGGTGAAATCATGAGCCGCGAGTTCCTCGTCGCTCAAAGCGCGGGTGGCGTGCGACGACAGTGCCTCGAGACCCGCAGCCTCACAGTCGGTCTTGAACTGCTCGGGGCTCACCCCGTAGAAACGGCCGCCGCCATAGTTGGCAGCCTCGACAGCCGAATAACCCATGTCGCGCAACTGCCCGAACACTTCCTCGTGACTGTCGGCATATTTCGCCGAGTCTCCTATCACCTCGCGGATCGAATAAAGCTGCAGCGCGATATCTTTGTCAGGCAGCGCCTCTGCAGTGGACTGAGCCTGCCGGCAGCCTGTAAGACTGCCGGCCATAGCTGCCGCCAAAGTTAGAATTATTGCCTTTCTCATAAGATTACGTCAATCGAGTTCCTTAACGCGGATATTGCGGTACCACACGTCATCGCCGTGATCCTGAAGACCGATATAACCTTCGTGGTTATCGCCGCCCATATTGACCATAAGCTTGTAGGCGCAGGGGAAGTCGCCGTCAGCGTTGAACTTGCTGTCTTTCAGCATCTGTTTCCATTTCGGAGTCCAGAGGTGATATTCAAGCACGTTCTCGCCGTTCTGGCTGTGGATGACAGTGCCTTTGTAGACGGTGATCTTGGCCTTGTTCCACTCGCCGTAGGGCTTGGCGTTCTGAGGCTTGGCGGGGATCATGTCGTAGAGCGAGGCCGACTGGCGGTTGCCGTCGACGCCCAGCTTGGCGTCCTCATGATTGTCGTTGTCGAGCACCTGATACTCCGATGCCGACTGCCAGATAGGCAGATACACATCTTCGCCGTCCTCGTTGGTCACGGCTTCCTGAGCGAGGTAGAATATACCCGAGTTGCCGCCCTTGGAGATCTTGTACTCCAGTTCGAGCTCGAAATTCTTGAACTTGTGGGGGAAGATCAGGTCGCCGCCGCCTTCCATCTGAGCCTCGCCCGTTCCCGATCCGACAAGGTGGATCGCTCCGTCGTCGACGTTCCAGCTCGTCGGAGCGGCGTCCATGCCGTAGCCGCGCCAGCCGTCGAGAGTCTTGCCGTCAAACAGCGTGATATAGCCTTCCTCGTCGACCGGATAGTTCGAGATGTCGGTCTGAGCCTTGTCGGCGATCTTGTATTCGCCGCGGGCTGACTTGGCTGCTACGGCAGCTGTGTCCTGAGGGCATATACAGTCGCCGCTGCCGCATGAACATTTCCTGTTGTTGCCGCACGATGAGACAAGCATCGCGGCAGCACCCATGATAATAATTATCTTTTTCATTATTATAACCGTTGATTAGAGTGTTTTGACACGGACATTCTTAAACCACACTTCGTCGCCGTGATCCTGGAACGCGAAGAAGCCCGGATGCTTGTCGTTGAGCAGACGGAACGCAGCCGGAAGATCTTTTTCATTGAATTTGCTGTTTTGGAGCATTTCTACCCATTCGGGAGTCCACATCTCATATTCGAGTACCTTCTCGCCGTTCTGATAATGAGTGACTTTGCCGTTGCTGACCACCACTCTCGCCGTGTTCCATTCGCCGAAAGGCTTGGAATTCTGGGGGGCGGCGGGTATCAGATCGTAGAGCGATGCCGACTGGCGGTTGCCGTTGACTCCGAGCTTGGCGTCGGGATGGTTGACGTTGTCAAGTATCTGATACTCGGGAGTTGAGACAAAAAGCCATTCGAGATTGCCTTCGTCGGTCTTGTTTTCCTGACCCATATAGAAGAAACCCGAATTGGCACCCTCCGAAACTTTCCAGTCAAACTGCACATCAAAGTTCTCAAAATTGTGGGCAAAAATAATGTCGCCGCCTTCACCCTCGCCGCGGACAAAATGCAAGCAACTGTCCTCGAGCAGCCAGCGTTCCGGCACATGATCCTTGCCGTAGCCACGCCAGCCGTTGAGGTTCGTACCGTCGAAAATCACCGTGTAGCCTTCCTCATCGACGGGATATACGGCCTGCGCGGTCTCTTCGCCGAAAACATCAGTCGAATAAGTGAGTGTGTCGGTCTTCGCGGCTGCTGCTTCTTCGGCATTATTTGCGTTCTTATTGCCGCCGCACGATGTCGCGCCGGCAAGTACCAGAGCCAATGAGGCTCCGAGTATGAATGTTTTTTTCATTATTGTGATACTGTTTTATGCTATAATTGTTTCGTCGATAATTAAAGTACGTGCATATCTGGGAGCACCCAGCCTTCGCGGTAAACAGGCTTGATCAGCTGCTCGGCGTAGAGATTGGCGTTGACCGGCTCGGTGTAAGTGCGGTCGAATGTCGGGTGACCGTCGTGGATCTGGAACTTGTCCTCGATGACGTTCGAGATCGTGGCGTCTGCCGGAATATTGGTGAAGCGCATGTTCTCGCCGTCCCAGTCGAGCCACTGGTTGAGGCCCTGCAGACGCACTGCGGCCACACCCATCGTGATCATCTCGTTCAGCGGGCCGGCGAACTCGAAGTCCGATTCGCTGGGCACACGGTTCTCCGGGCTTTCCTTGCAGGCGCGGATCCAGTCCTGCTGGTGGTTATCCTCTTCGACGATGCGGCACACGGCGGGCACTTCCGGATCGCGGCCCGAGCACAGGATCGGATCATAGCCGTAAGTGCTCACGACCATTGTGTCTTTAGTGCCGTAGAGCACAGCGACGCCGTTAGGATCGAATTTCTTGCCTGCGGGCATATTGTCGGGCAGATTGGGCATAAGACCGCCGTCATACCATGTGAGTTCGACTGCCGGAAGAGCCAGACGGCGCATATTGTCACGTGCAGGGAACTTGAATGTGATCTTCTCGGCCGTCGGACACGAGTCGCTCATCAGCATTGTCGAACTGCCGATAACTGCCGTCGGATAACCGAGGTTGAGACCCCTGAACGGCACCTGAAGAATATGGTTGGCCATGTCTCCGAGCGCGCCCGACCCGAAGTCCCACCATCCGCGGAAGTTCCACGGCGTGTAAGCGGCGTTGTAAGGACGGAATTTGGCCGGACCGATGAATGCGTCCCAGTTAAGAGTCTTCGGCACTTTCATCGCTTCTTTCGGAGTGGGCATGCCCTGCGGCCAGATAGGACGGTTGGTGCACGACTCGATTCGTGTCACCTCGCCGATCTCACCGTTCTGCAGCCAGTTGATGGCCTTGCGCGAACCGGCGCTCGATGCGCCCTGGTTGCCCATCTGCGTGGCCACTTTATGTTTCTTGGCCAGGTTGGTCAGCAGACGCGACTCATAAGGATAAAGCGTAAGAGGTTTTTCGACATACACATGCTTGCCGGCCACGATGGCGTCGGCGGCTATGATCGCATGCGTATGGTCGGCCGTGGCCACCATGACAGCGTCGGCATCCTTGAGCATGTCGTCATACATCCGGCGATAGTCGCTGTAGCGCTTCGCATTGGGATACTTGTCGAAAATATGCTTGGCATACTTCCAGTCACAGTCGCAAAGGCCGATGATGTTTTCGGTCTCCATTGCGGCAAGGTCGGCAGCGCCGCGGCCGCCGATACCGACACCGAGAATGTTGAGTTTGTCACTTGGCGCCGTGTAACCCGCGCTTTTGCCGAGAACCGATGCCGGCACGATAGTCGGAGCGACCATCATACCCGCCAGAGCGATTCCACTCTTCTTGAGAAAGTCTCTTCTTGAAAGATCTGACATAAGATATTATTTTAAGGTGAATAAGATATTATTCCAAAGTAAAATGATTGGTTCGGTCAAAAGGATTGTCCGCAACCTGGGCTATCCGTCCACAAAGTTAACCCAAATAAATCATATATTCAATTCAATCAAAAAAAAATCCGATCTTCAGCGAATCCCTGCTGTATAGAGGTCGTTCCAAAATAACTGTGAAAATCAGCCCCGAATTTTCTGACCGCATGGTAATTTCAGCATCAGGTTTTGTTGCCGACCGCCATTGTTTTCAGACACCGTACCCCCAATATTTAATAAACCCTTCAAGCTACTTCCGCCCAGGCATCTCTTTTGGCAATGCGCATCCGGGTATTCACATTTTTATTATTAGACGACCTTAATCAGCCGGGGCACGGTTTCGCGCAAGTTCTATAGCCTCTTTTCCAGTCATATGGTCGATATCCAGGCGAAAGACGAGCATATTGGCGAAAAACCGATCCATCTCCTTCTGCAACCCTTCAGAATCTCCGGGATTGAACCGCTCTCCCAGTAATGATGAGGCATACCGTCTCTCCGCATCGTCATCCACAATGCTGATACGGCCGAAAACAATGACGCTCTTGAAATAAGTCGTAAACTCAGAAGGATGCACATCATCGGCGGCTATAACGCAGAACGATGCTTTGTCGCAATTTCTTATCGTATCTACCTTATGACCGGTCAGCGCACTGTGGAAATAGAGTTTCCCGTCGTCATACACATGACTGAGCGGCACTACATACGGATAGCCGTTGTCTCCGAGCAACGCAAGTGTTCCGGCCGTGACACCGGCGAGCACCGACTCACATTCTGTCTTTGACAGTTGTTGGCGAAAACGCCTCATTTGTCTGAATTCCATGACCTATAAAACAATTTTTAGTCCGACGATTGATGAAACCAAAGTAAAAATGAAAAACAGTCTCGGGAAAGTGGCCGGCTCATGGAAGAATAATATGCCGACCGACACTGTGCCAATCGCTCCAATACCGGTCCACACGGCATAAGCCGTGCCTATCGGCAGGCTCTGCATCGCTTTGGCCAGCAATCCCATACTGATGACTGTAAAGGCAAGAAATCCTGCAATCCACCCCCTCCATGAGAGACCCTCTGCCGATTTCGCCTGTCCGAGGCAATAAGTGAAACCGACCTCGCAGAAGCCGGCCACGATAAGAATAATCCAATTCATAAACTGAATCTCTACCTGTTTGAGGGCTGCAGCAATATCCGGCGTCTCCTTCCCAGGCACCGCAAAATTAATCAATTTATCCAATATACAAAAATGCAAATGCAGGTGGCAATGCAATACCTGAAAAAGAGGCAAATCCGCCACTTTTCATAATTACACCACCCGTCCGGATGGTCTGAGTCGTATGATCAGTCTTTCTCCCTGTAAGTGGCCTTGACAAAATCGGCGCGGCGCAGATAGTCGGCGCTCATCGCCACACCGTCCATGATCGTATGGTCGCCGCCGGTGCCCTCCTGCTCCACGACGGCATACTCGAGCCCCGACTGTTCGGCGGCCTCGTAGATCGGCTTCAGATCCACCATGCCGCTTTGGCCGAGCTCGTGCTTGTCCTTGATATGAAGCAGCGCGAAGCGACCGGGATACTTCTTTATAAACTCGACCGGACTCTGCACGGCCTTGACCGCAAGATAGACATCGAGCTGCCAGAACATATTTTCGGGTGCGATGTTCTCCATCATATAGTCGATCCACAGCTTGTCGCCGACGCTTGTCGTAAACTCATCGGAGTGAGAATGATAGCCATATCTGATGCCCGCGACGTTGCATTTCTCGCCGATGGCGTTGTGATAGTCGCAGAGCGTCCGAGCCTCTTCCTCGGTCGTCGGAGCAGCCATCCACGGAGTCACGATATACGACATGCCGGCGGCCTTGTGGGCGGCGATAGCGTCGTCCCACCACTTCATGGCCTCGGTAAAATCATGTGCGGCCAGCTCTTCGGCCGAAAGCTGGCGAGTGGAGTGAGCCGACAGAGGCTCCAGACCGGCCTCCTCGCAGTCGGTCCTGAACTGCTCGGGCGTGACTCCATAGAACTTTCCATTGACGAAGTTGGCCGTCTCCACTCCCGTGTAGCCCATGTCGCGCAGCCGCGCGAACACCTCTTTATGGTTGTCGGCATAGAGAGCCGAGTCGCCGATCACCTCGCGGATCGAATATAGCTGCAGAGCCATCTCCTTTTCGGGCGCCGCATCACTGACGGTCTTGTCGGTCTGACATGATGACAGGCCGGCGGCCGCCGCTGCGGCGGCCAATATAATTGATCTGAAATTATTCATGATTGCTATTTTTATTAATAAGTTGTCATACTTGGGGCATATCGGGCAGTTTCCATCCGTCGCGATAGACGGGCTTGATAAGATGCTCGGCATACTCACGGGCGTTGACAGGCTCGGTGAACGTGCGGTCAAACGTCGGATGTCCGTCGCGGATCCGGAATCTGTCCTCGATGACATTGGCGATAGTCGCATCCTCGGGGATATTGGTGAAGCGCATGTTCTCTCCGTCCCATTCGAGCCACTGGTTGAGGCTCTGCAGACGCACGGCAGCGACACCCATGGTGATCATCTCGTTGAGCGGGCCGGCGATAGAAAAGTCAGATTCACATGCCATGCGCGACTCGGGGCTTTCCTTGCAGGCGCGGATCCAGTCCTGCTGATGGTTGTCGTTTTCGACAACGCGATAGAGCTGAGGCACCTCGGGATCGCGGCCCGAGCACAGCACCGGATCAAAGCCGCTGTTGCCTATCACCAACGTGTCTTTTGTGCCGTAGAGCACGGCGGCGGCGTTGATGTCGAATTTCTTGCCCTGAGGCATATCGTCGGGAAGATCGGGAGTGAGACCGCCGTCATACCACGTCAGTTCTACCGGTGGCAACGCCAGTCGCGGCAGATTGTCGCGGCGGGGAAATTTGAACGTGATCTTCTCGGCCGTCGGACACGCGTCGCTCATCAGCATCGTAGAACTTCCGATGACAGCCGACGGATAGCCCAGCTCGAGTCCTCTGAACGGCACATGCAGGATATGGTTGGCCATGTCGCCCAAGGCCCCGGACCCGAAGTCCCACCAGCCGCGGAAATTCCACGGCGTATAAGTCTCGTGATAGGGACGGAACTTTGCCGGCCCGATAAACGCCTCCCAGTCGAGGGTCTTCGGCACCTTCATGACCTCTTTGGGCGTGGCCATGCCCTGCGGCCAAATCGGGCGGTTGGTGCAGGCCTCGATGCGTGTCACCTCACCGATCTCGCCATTGCGCAGCCAGTTGAGCGCCTTGCGGGTGTTGGCGTTCGATGTGCTCTGATTGCCCATCTGTGTGGCTACATTATATTTTTTTGCCAGCCGTGCCAGCAGTCGCGACTCGTAAGGATAGAGCGTCAGCGGCTTCTCGACATATACATGCTTGCCCGCAACTATGGCTTCGGCGGCTATGATCGCATGTGTATGATCGGCCGTGGCCACCATCACCGCGTCGGCGTCCTTGAGCATGTCGTCATACATGCGACGATATTCGCTGTAGCGCTTCGCCTTGGGATATTTTTCAAAAATCGGTTTGGCATAGCGCCAATCGCAGTCACAGAGTCCGATGATGTTCTCTGCCTCCATCTCGGCGAGGTCAGCGGCTCCGCGGCCGCCGATACCGACGCCGAGTATATTAAGCCTGTCGCTCGGAGCCGTATGGCCGGCGCTCTTGCCGAGCACAGTCGGCGGCACTACCGTCGGGGCGATCATCATGCCTGCAAGGGCGATGCCGCTTTTCTTCAAAAAATCTCTTCTCGAAAGGTCTGACATAAGGTTGATTGGTAAGGTTAAATATTTTTCATGATAATTGCACGCAAAGATAAACAAAAATTTATTTATTGCCGGTCATCACCGAAAAAAAGGTTTTGCAGATTGGATACGATTGCTTAACTTTGTCAAAAATCTTTAACTGATACCTCTAAAGCAACAATCCTTATGTTAAAAAATTTTCTTGCTGCAATTCTGACTCTGGCCGCTGTCAGCTGCTCGTCAGATGACCCTGTCGAAATCGGCGGCACTGTGCCCCCTCCGCCGGGAAAAGAAGATGTCGTACGCGAACCCAAGCCCAAGGCCATGTGGTTTGGCGGAGCTGTCAACTTCCCTGTCCTAAGCTCACAGGAGAGAGTTGACAAGTACCTCAGACAGATCAAAGCCACCGGCATCGACATTCTGTATATGGACGTCATGGGACCCAACAACCGCGCGCTGTGCAACGTCGAGACCCTCAAGCCATACGAGGAAATGACTTATGACATCTTCGAATATGTGCTGACAAAGTGCGACGAACTCGACATGCAGATCATCGCCTCGCTCACGCCCCTGTGTGTGGGCAATCCGCGCACCAAGGCCGGACCGGCGTTTGACTCCGACCGCTGGGACGGCAAGACCCAATATCGCAAAGTGACCAAAGATGGCGATATCGAGCTGATCGACATCAAGGACGATGCCACGGCCGACGCCGTGATGCTCGAGCCATCGATCCCCGAGGTAAGGCAGTACTGCGTCGATCTGTGTTCGGAAGTGGTCAGAAATTACTCCCACCACAAGTCGTTCAGAGGCCTCAGTCTCGACTACGTACGCTACTCCAATGGCACGGACAACGCCTCGTGGTTCGGCTACGGCGATACCTTCGTCAAGAATTTCGAGGCACGCATGGGTGTGTCAATCAAAGACCAGAACGATTTCATCACACCGGACGGAGGCCTCGGTGATTTCTTCAAAGAGTGGGTGTATTTCCGCACACTGAGCATCTCCGAAGTGATCCGAGCCATCTCTAAGGCCGTGAAAGCCGTCGATCCCGAGTGCGAGGTTCATCTATGGGCCTCGGCCGACTGGGACAGCCGCTACTCCGTAGGCCAGAACTGGGCTTCAACAAGCTACGACCCGTATAACGATCCTGCAGCCAACGATCCTAACCATAGTCGTTATATAGACAAATATCATGAGACCGGCTTCGCCGAAGCTCTCGATGTGTTCTCGCTCGGAGCATATTCAACAGCAGTCTGGATCTCTGAGAACCCTGGAAGTATCTGGTCAGTCGAGAATTTCGTCACGACATATCAGAAATATATTCCCAAGAACCACAGCTGCAAGGTGTGGGGATCAATCGCGTCATATGCCTATCCCACCTCGCCCGACAAACTGAGCGATGCGATCACACTCTGCCTGAAACACACCGACGGCATGTCGGTATTCGAATTCTATCATGTCAACAACATGACCCAGTGGTCGCCCATCAAAAAAGGCATCACCAATTCGGGCTACTGATTAACGAATTGTATCCTAAAAGCCTTCTGCCGGACTTTTGGGATACGTTCTGAAATGAATATATTACGAGACGACAATGGTGCGCCGCGGGGAGAATACCACAGGCGCGCCATTGTCGTTTTATTGTCAGAGATTGTTCAGTCGATGTTGGGATTGAGACTATGCCAGTCGGGAATGCGAGGCAGCACGCCCATCTCGATGACTTCGTCACGGAGCTTGCAGAGGTGTTCATAGCTCTTTTCGAGTTCCTTGTTCTCCTCGGGAGTGCCTTCGAAAGGCTTGCGGGTGACACCGTCGGCCGTTATCGTGGTCTCACAGGCCATCATGATATGCTTGAAGCGATCGTCGTTGACATAGGTTCCGACAGGCCAAGTGAAAGGTTTGCCGCCCATGGCTGCGGCGATCATCTCGATCGAGATGTATGCCGGACTCTGGAATGACGAACGGCCTCGGAGATCGATGATGTTCTTGCCTCCCTGGATCACCTTCTGCTGAATTTCGAACCAGTCTTTCTCGGGCAGTCGGGGTGTGCCGATGAGATTGACGAGCGGAGTGCCGTCGACCGTCGTCGTCGATGCGAACACAGCCATCTGCTCGCCGTGGCCGCCATAGGTGCGGGTGTTGACGATCTTGTCGGGCGAGATCCCGAAATACTTTGCGAGCTCGCTGCGTAGACGCGTACTGTCGAGAGCCGCGAGCGTCGACACCTGAGAGGGCTTCAGACCAGAGTAAAGCAAGGTGATCAGACCAGTGATATCGGCAGGGTTGAAGACGACGACCACGTGCCGCACGTCAGGACAATAGTTACGGATGGCCTTGCCTAAGTCCTCGGCGATCCCTGCGTTGCCTTTCAGCAGATCCTCGCGCGTCATGCCGGCTTTGCGCGCTGCACCGCCTGAACTGACGACATATTTTGCATCTTTGAGCGCCTCAGCCATATCAGAGGTATAGGTGAGATTGACGCCCTCGAAGGCACAGTGACGCAACTCCTCGACCACGCCCTCGAGTCCGGGAGCATACGGGTCATAGAGACAGATGTTGGGAGTAAGGCACATCATCAAAGCTGTCTGCGCCATGTTGGAACCGATCATGCCGGCAGCGCCGACGATCGTGAGTTTGTCTTGAGAAAGAAATTCCATAATAGTATTATGTTATTACATTAAAGTTCGATCTGACTATATAACACTTTTTCGGCCCGGATTATTCCCAAAAACTGTTAAGAATCTACTCTGAGCCCGAGGTCCAGCCGCCGCCGAGGACTTTGTAGAGGTTGACGAGGGCGAGGTATTCGTCGCGCACAGCGTTGCTCAGGCTCACGCGGGCGTCGAAGTAGCGACGCTGGGCGTCGAGCACGTCGATATAGTTGAGTGTGCCGGCAAGATACTGTATGTTGGCCAACTCGACATATTTGAGCGAGACATCGCGCAGACTTGACCTCAGCGTGGCAGCCTCGCGCAGCTTGCGGTAGGTCACAACGGCGTCGTTGACCTCGCGGAAAGCGTTGAGGACACATTTCTCATAGTTCAGACGCGCCTGCTCGTAAGCGGCGATCTTGGCCTTGTACTTGCGTTTGTTGCGGCCGAAGTCAAAGATAGTCCCGGTGATATTGCCGAGCAGGTAGCTGAAAGGCGATTTGAAAAGATCGGCCACCCCGTCGTTCTCCCAACCGCCGGTGAGGCCTATGCTAACGCCCGGGAAGCGGTTGCTGTAGGCCACGCCGCAGGCTGCCAGCGCGGCTTTGAGCTGCTGCTCGGCAGCGCGGATATCGGGTCTCCGCTCGAGAAGGGTCGACGGCAGTCCGACAGGCAGACGTTCGGGGAGATTCTCGTCGAGCGTGGCGTGCGAAAGATCGAAAGTCTCTCCGGGGAAGGCACCGACGAGCAACGAAAGTCCGGTCTTGGCGACTTCGATGCGGCGTTCGAGATCAGGGATAATGGCCGCCGTAGTGGCATATTCCACCTGGGCCTGCTGATAGACGGTCTCCGAAGTAAGGCCTCCCTCGAAACGCAGTTTTGCCTTTTCGAGAGCCTCACGGCGAGTCGACAGAGTCATCCTCACGATGTCGAGTTCTTTTTCGAGAGCCACCAGACTGAAGTATGACGAAGCGACCTCCGCGACGACGGTCATCTGCATGGCGCGCATATCCTCGACCGAAGCCATGAATGTAGCGCCGGCCTGTTTCTTAGAATAACTCAGCGCCCCCCAGAGGTCGACTTCCCAGCGTATAGAGCCTTTGAGACCTATCTCGGGGTCATTCTTGAAATTCTCGCCGTAATAGTCGTTGGTCTCTTTATTGCCGTAGGCTGTCGCGGTGACAGTCGGCATATAGTTCATCTTCTCCACGCCGTAGAGCTGACGCAACTCCTCGACACGCGCGGCGGCGGCGAGCATGTCGCGGTTGTTCTCGAGCGCCCGGCCTATCAGGGTCTTGAGCGTCGGATCGGTGTAATATTCCCACCACTGCAGGTCGGCATAGGAGAGCGAATCGGCATAACCCCTGACGGTCTCAGCTGGCATATCCAGCGAAGGCTGCTTCAGATTTCTGACTCCCGAGCATGACAACATCAGCGCCGCGACGACAACGGCAACAAAGAGAGATGTGATATGGGCTGATCGTGCGTTCATTGTTTTTTACGTTTAAGTTTTTCCTTGGCCTTGAACACGGCCACGAAGAAGAATGGCACAAAAATGATGCCGACTGTGATAGCGACCACCATGCCGAAGAACACGCCCGTGCCGATGTCGCGTCTCGCCGCCGAACCGGGGCCCGTAGCGAAGACGAGGGGCAACAGTCCGAGCATAAACGCCAGCGAGGTCATGACGATCGGGCGGAAGCGCAGCTGCGCGGCGTGGAGAGCTGCCCTGGCGGCCGACATGCCGGCATCGACGCCCTCCTTGGCAAACTCGACGATGAGGATCGCATTCTTGGCAACAAGGCCGATCAGCATCACAAGTCCTATCTGGAAATAGATGTTGTTTTCAAGTCCGCAGACCCATATACCGAGGTATGCTCCCACACCGGCGACAGGAAGCGAAAGGATCACGGCCAGCGGCACAGCCCAGCTCTCGTAGAGGGCGGCGAGCACAAGGAACACGAAGAGGAGCGCCAATCCGAGCACAATGCCGGTGTTGCCTGACTCGTGTTTCTCCTGATATGACAGTCCGCTCCATTCGACGCCGATGTTTGCCGGCAGATGTTCGGCGGCGATCTCCTCAAGCGCGGCCATAGCCTCGCCTGTGCTGTAGCCCCGGGCAGCCTCGCCCGAGATAGTGGCGGAATTGAACATGTTGAAACGCTTGATCGTTCCGGGTCCGGTGGTGTAATATGCCGTGCCTAGCGAGGTGACGGGAATCATCGAACCCGACGAACTTCTGACGAAGAAGAGGCTCAGATTGTCGCGATTGGAGCGGTAAGGTGCCTCGGCCTGGATGTAGACGCGGTAGATGCGGTTGAACATGTTGAAGTCGTTGATATACATGGAGCCGGTGAAGGCTTTCATGGTCGAGAATATGTCGCTCAGTGGTACCCCCTGCATCTGGGCCTTGTCGCGGTCGACATCGAAGTAGAGCTGCGGAATGTCGCCCTGCATCGAGCACGACAGGTCGGAGAACTCGGGACATCGCGCGGCGTAAGACATAAGAGTGTCGACAGCGGCCTGAAGGTCGGAATATGTCGTCTCGCCTCGTGCCTCGAGCACCATCTCGAAGCCGCCGGAAGTGCCGAGACCGGGTATGATCGGCGGGGAGAAGATATAGACCTTGCTTTCGGGATATTCGGCGAGATCGTGGCGTATGCGTTCGCGTATCTTGCCTATGTCGGTTGTCTTGCGTTCTTCCCAAGGCTTGAGAATCACGGTCAGGGTGCTTTTGCTCTGGCTCGTGCCGACACGCGGCGACGAACCGGTGACATTGAGCACATACTGAATGTCGGGATCTTCGTTGAGATATGCGATCGCACGATCGGTGACCTCTCGCGAACGCTCGATTGTGGCTCCTTCGGGCAACTCAAGTTCGACGGTGAAGTAGCCCTGGTCTTCAGGCGACATGAAGCTACGCGGCATCAGACTGTTCAGCCCCCAGATTGCCACAAGCGTGAGTCCGAAGGCGAGATACATTCTCCTCGGCCGCGCGAGGGCGGCCGAGATGCGTCCGCAGTAGAAGCGGTTGCCCTTGTTGAGCCACAGGTTGATATATCTGAATATCTTAGGCTTACGTTTGCCTTTTTCGTGGCGGAGCAGCATGGCGCACATGACGGGCGAAAGAGTCAGAGCCACAATCGTTGATATGATCACTGACACGGCTATTGTGATGGTGAACTGGCGGTAAAGCTGTCCGGTGATGCCTGGCAGGAAACTCACGGGCACAAATACTGCGCAAAGCACCAGCGACATGGCGACAAGCGCGGAGCCGAGATTGGTCATCGCCAGACGCGTGGCCTCTCCTGGCGCGACACGCTCCTTGTTCATGATGCGGTCTACATTCTCTACAACGACAATTGCGTCGTCGACCACGATGCCGATGGCGAGGATCAGGCCGAGCAGAGTGAGCATGTTGAGTGAGAAGCCGAAGACGAGCATCACGCCGAAGGTGCCGATCAGCGATATTGGCACGGCGATGATCGGGATGAGTGTCGCGCGCCAGTTCTGGAGCGAAAGATAGACGACGAGGATAACCAGCAGCAAAGCCTCGAAAAAGGTGCGGTAGACATGATGGATAGACTCGGAGATGTAGGTCGTCATGTCGAAGGGTATCTTATACGAGATCCCCTCGGGGAAGGTCTTGCTGATATCATCCATCATGTCTTTGACCCGGCCGGCCACCTCGATGGCGTTGGCACCGGGGAGCATGGTGATATTGAGCACGGCGGCGTTGCCTCCGTCAATGCCGCTCTCGGTGGCATAGGACGAAGCCTCGAGCGACACCCGTGCAACATCCTTCATACGTATGATAGAACCGTCATCGTTGGCGCGGAGCACTATATTCTCGAATTCGGCCACAGAAGACAGACGGCCTCGCGCCACGATAGGCACAGTGCGGTCTACGCCGTCGATCGGCGCCTGGCCGAGGACACCGGCGGCCGACTCGCGGTTCTGGTCCTTGAGGGCGTTCTGCAGGTCCTTGACCGTGAGGCCCATGTCGGCGAGTTTGTCGGGTTCGACCCATATCTGCATCGCATAGTAGCGTCCGCCGACGTTGCTGATGCTACCCACGCCGGGGATTCGCCTCAGCAGGTCGAGGACATAGAGCGTGGCGTAGTTGCTCAGATAGATCTCGTCAAATTTAGGATCGTCGGAGAGAATAGTAATGGTCATGAGCTTAGTGGCGGTCTCTTTCTCGACGGATATGCCGTTTTGGACGACTTCGGCGGGAAGACGGCTCTCGGCCTTCTTGATGCGGTTTTGGATGTCGACCGCGGCCAGTTCGGGGTCAGTCGCGATGTCGAAAGTCACCAGGGCCGTGAAGCCACCGGCGTTTGAACTTGACGACGACATGTAGATCATACCCGGGGTGCCGTTGAGCTCCTGCTCGATAGGCGTCGCCACTGCCTGTGTCACGGTCATGGCGTCGGCACCGGGATAGCTTGCGGATATCTTGACGACTGGCGGCACAATGCGGGGGTACTGGTCGACAGGCAGCATGAACAGGCCTATTCCGCCGATGATTGTGATCACAATCGACAGTACGATCGAGAATACCGGATGGTCAAGGAAAAAATTACGTTTCATGGCTCGGAGTTATTCGTTGACAACTTCATCTTCAGGCTTCACTACAGCCGGGGCCACCTTCATGCCGTGTTTGAGCTTGTGATAACCTTCGGTGACAATCAACTCGCCGGGAGCAAGTCCGCGCTCGACAACGAAATTGTTGTCGAATTCGGGACCGGTCTCGATGAATCGGCGCTCCACGACACTGTCGGGGCGGACAACGTAGATATATGCCCCGCCCTTCTCGATCTCTACGGCTTTGGCCGGCACCGCTATGGCATCCTCGCGGATGTCCATGAGGAGCTTGACTTTGGTGAACTGGCCTGGCAGGAGAGCGCGGTCGGGATTAGGCATCTCGGCTCTCACGGAGAATGTTCCGGTCTTGGGGTCGACCTGAGGATCGGCGAAGTCGACAATGCCGCGGTGGGGATAGGCCGAACCGTCGGCGAGAGTCACGGTTACATAGGGATCCCATGTGCGAGAACTGTCGTTCTGACCGAAATTGACATTTCTCGATTTGCTTTTCAGATAGTCGAGCGAGGTCATGGAGAAATCGACCCTGACGGTGTCGCTTTTGACCACTGTCGCCAGGAGCGATTTGCCGCCGGGTCCCACAAGTGTGCCGATATCGGCGCTTCGCTCGGATATGTAACCGGAGATCGGAGACTGGACGGATGTGTAGCCCAGCGTAAGCTCGGCCTGCGTCAGTTCCGCCTCAGCCACGACCACATCGGCTTTGGCCGACTCGTCGGCAGCCTGGGCGTTGTCGTAGTCGAGCTGCGACGCGGCGTTCTGCTCATACAACGGGCGTATGCGTGCAAGGTCGCGCTCGGCCTTGCGAGCCACCGCACGGGCCTTGTTGAGCCGTGCTTTGGCTTTCTCGGCGTTTGCACGATAGACCCTCGGGTCTATCACGAAAAGGGTCTGTCCCTTGTTGATGTATGTGCCTTCGGCAAAGAGCATCGACTCAAGATAACCTTCGACTCGCGCCCGCACCTCGACAAACTGCTGGGCGCGTATACGGCCGACAAACTCACCGTAGATATTGACATCATCGACCTCGACTGGCTCGACCTCGACAGTCGGCAGCGGAGTCACTTCGGGTTCGGAACGGTGAAATATAACGATTGCCGCTACAGCAGCAGCCACGATTATCAGCAACGAGATCCAGACACGTTTACGCCCGATAGAGCGCATGGATAAGCCGGATAATTTGGATGACAATGAGTTATGCTTCATTATTACAGTGATGAATTATATAAATTACTATTGCACGGATGAGACGGTCTCTGCCGCTCACTAATTTTTAACACGGAGAGCAAGGTTTTGGTTCGCTGAGTCAGTACGGATTCTGAAGGCGCTCCATCAGCATCGCGCGGCATGAGTCAGAAACCGGAATGCGCGCATCGCCGTAGACGATGCGTCCCTGCTCGAAAAGGCGTATACGGCCGGTATTGGCGATATACGAGCGATGGACACGCATGAAGTTCTCCTGCGGGAGCAGGGCCTCGACGGCCTTCATGCTCATAAGGGTCAGCACCGGCCGCGGCTCGCCGTCGGTGTAGATCTTGATATAGTCTTTCAGACCCTCGATATATAGGATGTCACTGACACATATCCTGATCAGGCGGTATTCGCTTTTGACGGTGATGTAGCGCTCTTCGCCGGACTGAGGTCTCAGTACTGCCGCGCGGCCTACCGCCTCGAGAAACTCGCTGTAGCTGATAGGTTTGAGCAGGTAGTGGAGCGCGTTGACGCGGAAGCCTTCGAGAGCGAAATCTGGATAGGCCGTTGTAAACACCACCCTTGTACCGGCTGCTGTGATGCGCCCGGCAAGCTCGATGCCCGACATCTCCGGCATCTGAATGTCAAGAAAGGCGATGTCGGGAACTACTGAGTTGATGGCTTCGAGGCCGCGCGAAGCCGAAGTGAAAGATCCGGCGAGCGTCAATGAATCAGTCCGCTCGACATATGACGACAGCAACCTGCAGGCCAGTGGTTCGTCATCGACTATCATACATTTCAGGGCACTCATTTTTTCAATTGTTTGCGTGAGACATTGATCTCGAGTATGGCAGTGTATTTGTCGCCATCGATGGTTGTGGTCAGCGACGCACTGTCGCCGTAGATCAGCAGGAGACGGCGGCGCAGATTGGCTATGCCGATGCCTCCCTGACGGTCGACGACGGTCTTGCTGTCGAAACGGTTATGGGTGTAGCATCTGATCACGCCGTCGCTGGCAGTGATATCGATGGTGATGCCGGCGGCGCTGTTGCCGGTGTTGCCATGCTTGAAGGCGTTCTCGACCAGAGAGATAAACAGCAGCGGCGATATGTCGGTCCGGGCCATGTCGGCGATGTCGATATGAGTCGTGACCGTTCCCGGAGGCAAGCGCAACTCCATAAGTGAGATATAGTTGCGGATGAACGACGTCTCTTGAGAGAGCGTCACACGCGACGGTGATTCGTAGAGCATGTAACGGAGCATCTGCGACAGCTCGTGGACGGCAGTCTGAGCTTCGACGGGCGAAATCTCGATCAAGGCGTAGATCGAGTTGAGGGTGTTGAAGAGAAAGTGAGGGTTGAGCTGGCTTTTGAGATTGCGCAGTTCGGTGGCGCGTTGCTCCGAAGCCATATCGCGGCGGCGGCGTTCGAGCACCGTCCAATGGTCTGACAGTCTCAGCGCCACAGCGAAAGCTATAGTGAGAATGACCATCACGCCGTCGCGAACGACAGACGAGACAAATATCATTCTGAATTTTTCGGGATTCCTGATGGGGTGGACGGCACTTTCGGCGATTCTTGGCAGATATGCAAAATAATACCATATCAGGTAGCTGATGCCCAGAGCAAATACAAGCAGCAGGAAGTTATAGCTAAGAAAACGCCACAGCCGCACTTTCGGGGTGAGAGTATGGCCTATGATATAATAATAGTTGATATAGAAAACTATTATATATACCATCGATTTGGCATACATGTGCCACTGTATACCGCCCGAACCGGAGCGTGAGGATAATGACAACGCATAGTTCATGATGAATTCCGGCAAGAGGAAAAGCATCGAAATCACTATGAGATGTGATAAGAATTTGTTGATATTGACATGCTGACGATCCGTCGACAGGCCGATAGATTGCTGATCCATGGAATATCCGTTAATGAATTTATCATGCAAATATAGCAATATCGGACTGAGAGTGCAAACAAATGTCGACAAAGCGGCCTATTTTGTCGATGAACAGAACACTATGCAATCAGCGGGGCCATTGATCCGTTGCCCCGACACGCAGCCCGACAGGCCGGGAGTGCTTATAGGACGGATCGGATAGATCGGACTGACCTGACGAACCGAGCGGATCATGCAGACCGGACTTCTCTGACTTCCCGAGTTTGGCAGGCTGAGCGTCGTCCTCGGAATGCAATCTTATTTCTCTATCGGCGAGGGTGATCAGGGCTCGGTCGACAGACCGGCTTGTGTCATGGGCGACGACGAAGATTGACAGCTCGCAGCGCATCCGGAGCGAGACAAGGCGTTTCATGACATAAACAGCCGTCATTGGTGTTTTCACTCATAAATTTTACAATACGGGGGATAAGTTTGTTTCCATTGTGAATGTGTATTTGGTTTAAAGAATTATTTAAATTGAAAAATTATAACATTAAATTAATTCTTGCAAATTATTCTGCGATAAATATTGCAGAATGCGGCAGACAAGTCTGACAGGTCGGACTTGTCGAATCATCCGGCAGTTGATTCAGAAGGTAGCGTGGAAGGCGATGCGTACACCACTGCGGTCGATCTGATAAGGGGGATGACGGTAGCTCAGACGCCATACGTAATCGACCCGCAGGCAACGGAATATATTGTCAATGCCGGCAGAGATCTCCATGTAGGGTCCGCGGTCCATGCGCGAGATGGTGGACTCTGGTGGAAATGCGATCAGATGAGGATTGAGCGCAGGAAGATTGCGGTCGCTCAGACGTCCGTAGAAGCCGCTGAAAGAGAGCGCTTCGCGGAGTTTTGCTTTTTTAAATCCGGGAATAAGATTGAAGATCAACCCATTGGGACTATAATTAATAAACCAGGACACCTGAGAATCGTTGATGAATTCCATCGGATTGAGCAGGGCGAAACTCTCTGGCTGGATGGTGTAGCTGAGATTGGCGTTGGGGATAATCAGATCGAGATAGGACGACTGACTCCATACATGCGCCCCGCCGGCAATAGCATCGATATATCCGAACGCGGAGAGCCAGAAACGCTTCTGCATGCTGAATTCGGTCTTGTTGACAGGATATTTCGACAGTCCCTGAGGCGCGAAAGTATGGCTTAGAATAAAAACGGGGGCGTCGAGGTTGACCGGGTAGCGGGCACTGCGCGACTGGAAGAATTTCTCGCCCGGCGCATAGCGCAAGGTCAGTTTTAGATAGTTTTCGGTGTAATGCGACATGGCGTTGCCGTTGCCGTCGACGAATGGTATCCAGCCGGTGGCGATGCGGCGGTCGTTGCGCAGCAGAGCCTCGACGGAAAAATTGTTGTAAAGCTCGAGAGTGTAGGTGAGATCGGACAGACGGTGATATATCACATTCCTATCGGTCAGACGCTTGAGCGACAGAAAAAAGTTGTCGGAGTTGGTAAACACATAGTGCTGGCCGACATAGTCGATGTCGTAAAGCTGCGACAGGCGCAGCGAGTGGACGGGAAACTCGCGTGAATGGCGCTTCTTGTCATGGAACGAATACTCTATCTCGCCCTTGTATTTCCACTTGTGGTCTCTGACTCCGTAGGCCACGAAACCGCGCGCAAACCAACGTCGGCTCAGATTGGATGTGGTCATGCCGCCGAGGCGGAAACGCATGCCCTCGATAGGGTTGAAACTGACTGTAGTATTGACGGGACCGTAGTCAAATTTGTCGCCCAGCGGAACATATCCCTGAACCAGGGCACTCATCACTCGCGCTCCGTAGTAAAACAGCCGTGACTCTCCCAGACGCGAAAGCATCGACTGCACCCTGCTCTCCTGTCGGGTCAGCGGCGACAGCCGCGCTGACTGCCAGAACTCGTCGGAACGGTTGTCGACACTGTCGGCCGTAAACACGCGACGCGAGCCGTCGAATATCGAACTGTCGGCCGGCGCATCAAATGAGTGAGAGCCGTAAGTAGTGTTGCGTCGCACGTAGAGCGAGGGCATCCCCGGCAGCGGGGCCAGCTCGAGGGTCAGATCGTCGCGTGTCTTGAGACGGCTACCGTCGGGAGCCTCCTCATAGGTCTGGGTAAGGTAGAAGCGCTCGACAAAGTTGAGATTGATCTCGCGCGGCACACTCATCTCGACCTTGCGTATGGTCATGGCAGAGTCGCCTAGCGCGACATAGATATGCCCCGTGAATCCGAACGCGGAGCGGTTGAATGGATAAAACGAGAGCACGGCGCAGGTGTCGGCACCGACGGTAAGAGTGTCGGTGAGATAGAATTTGTAGAAGTCGGGAGCAATGCGCGACAGAGGACTGACGAAGCGGTTCTGCAGGAGATTGATGTCGTTGTCGTAGAGATTGATCTCGCGCAGGATGTCCTCGAGATAGACCTGCGAGTTGTCGGTGTTGGAGACCGCGTCGATGCCCGTGGTCGAAAACCCGGTGACGGTGGTTTTCTCCGATCGTGGCGAGCGGCGATAGTTGACGGTAGAGGCCTTTTCCTTGACCGACACGTTGAGGATCGGTTTGCCGGAAACCTCGGAGGTGTCGACATATTCACGGACAAAAGGGAACTTACGGAGTATCAGATTGTCGTCATCCGGGTGAAAATCATTAAGCGCCAGCGTTATGCGTTCATAGCGGTCGTAGCTGTAATAATCGTGGCGACGGGGATCACCCACTCCGGCGCCGGCGCGCAGACGCCGGGCGAACTCTACGGCCGGATTGTTTTTCTTCGAGTATTTCGATTTATGGACGACGAGTTCGTCAAGGTCTGTGGTCGACGGCGACAGCCATGCCACAATCATATTGAACGAATTGCGGCGGACAGGAATGCACTGCGCCCTATAACCGACCGACGACACTCTGAGAGCCGTATCGCCTGGATGGATGGCTATGCCGAATATGCCCCGGTCGTCGGAGACAGCTCCGCGCGCGCTCGGAAGCGCTACAACCGATGCCCTGGCCAACGGTTGCTCGCTGACAGAGTCTCGCACTATGCCTTTAAGGAAGAATCCGTCGGCATTGGTCTTGTTGCCGGACAACTGCGCCACTGCCATGACGAAGGTCATGACAAAAGTCAGCAATATCGAAAATCGTTGTATGGGCATTTGCAAATGAATGACTATCTTTGTATCAGTTTATATACTTGTTAAAAACAAGCGAAACAGCCGCCGGGTTGGCGCGCGAAGAACAATATCAACACTTATGGCAAAAGAAATCGAACGTAAATTTCTGGTGACAGACAGCAGTTACAAGCTGATGGCCAAAGAAGTGAAGCACATCATGCAGGCTTATCTTAACCGCGATCCGCGGTCGACAGTCAGAGTGAGAATCACCGGCGACAAGGCTTGTCTGACGGTGAAGGGACTCAACGACGGCGCCGTGCGCGACGAATGGGAGTATGAAATCCCGATGCCGGATGCACACTCGATGATAGAGCGCTGCGCTTCGGGGCGAGTCATCAACAAGACGCGCTATGTCGTAGCTTTCGAAGGCTTTGACTGGGAAGTCGACGAGTTTGCGGGCGATCTCGAAGGGCTGACGGTAGCCGAAATCGAATTGCCGTCGGCCGACACCCAGTTCTCACTTCCGCCATTCGCAGGCTCCGAAGTGACGGGCGATCCCCGCTACTACAACTCGTCGCTCTGAGGCTGCGGCCTGTCGCGGCGCACGAGAGCCACGACGTTCTCGACATGCTGGGTGTGGGGGAACATATCGACAGGCTGAACGGCCTCGACTCCGTATTTGCAGTCAAGCAGAGCCAGATCGCGCGCCTGAGTGGCTGGATTGCAGCTGACATAGACAATGCGCGCGGGCTCGGCACGCAGGATCACGTCTACAACGTCGCCGTGCATACCGGCGCGCGGCGGATCGACAATCATCACGTCGGGACGGCCGTGGGCGGCGATAAAGCCGTCAGTGAGCACGTCTTTCATGTCGCCGGCATAAAACTCGGTGTTGGTGATGCCGTTGAAGTCAGAGTTGAGACGGGCGTCAGCTATGGCGTCGGCTACATACTCGATGCCGATGACCTTGCGGGCCGAGCGGCTGACGAAGTTGGCAATGGTGCCTGTGCCTGTGTAAAGATCGTAGACAAGTTCATCGCCGGTGAGGCGGGCAAAACCACGTGCCACCTTATAGAGTTCGTAGGCCTGGCGTGAATTGGTCTGGTAGAATGACTTGGGTCCTACGCGAAAACGCAGTCCCTCCATCTCCTCGACGATATGGTCCTTGCCGTGCCACAGCCTGATGTCTTGATCGGCAAGACTGTCGTTGACTTTGGTGTTGACGGTGTACATCAGCGATGTTATGCCGGGGAATTCGGCGACAATGGCATCAAGCAATGCGGCTATCGCCTCACGGTCGTCCTCGCCAAAGGCCATCACTGCCATGACCTCTCCCGTAGAGGCGATGCGTATCATCAGAGTGCGCAACAAGCCGCACTGGGCCTTGAGATCGTAGAACGAATAGCCGTGAGATTTGCCGAAATCCTTGACAAACAGACGCAGTCGATTGCCGAGATCGTCCTGGAGATGACACGCCTTTATGTCGAGCACCTTGTCGAACGCGCCGGGAATATGAAAGCCTGCCGCGTCGCGGTCAGGAAACTCCTCTCCGCTCGCAAGCTGCTCGAATGTCAGCCAGCAGCGGTTGGAAAAGGTGTATTCCATCTTGTTGCGGTAGTTCCAGATCTCGGCCGAACCTATAATGGATGACACCTCTGGCAGCTCGACCTTGGCGATGCGTTGAAGCGCATCGGTGACCTGACGCTGCTTGCAGCGGAGTTGGAAATCATAAGGCAGATGCTGCCAGCGGCAACCGCCGCAGACTCCGAAATGCCCGCAGCGAGGTTCGACACGCACATCGCCGGGGGTGATCAGGCGATCGATGTGACCTTCGGCATAAGATTTCTTCTTTTTATCTATTTTTATATCTGCCACGTCGCCCGGAGCGCCAAAGGGGATGAACACCACCATGTCATCGACGCGGGCGAGCGCGTTGCCCTCTGCAGCGACATCGGTGATTGTCACCGCTTCGAGAACAGGAAGGGGTTTGCGTTTTCTTGCCATATCAAAGTATGTTTGATCATTATTTTGTCATATTCAATTATTTTCAGAGGCCCTCAGACCATAATTATCACAAAATTACTATTTTTGCATCAAATACGGTCAAAGCATAGCAAAACATGAACGAAATAATTGAAAAAAGCCACTTCTCTGAAAAAGTGGTGAAACTCGTAGTCAAAGCTCCCGACATAGCCAGGTCGCGCCGTCCGGGTCACTTTGTGATCGTGCGCACCGGCGAAAACGGCGAGCGCATACCGCTGACAATCGCCGATGCCGACGTGGCGAAAGGCACCATAACGCTTGTGGTGCAGGATGTCGGTGAGTCCACTCACCTGATCTGCGGTCTCGGATGCGGCGACACGCTGACCGACGTCGTGGGACCGCTCGGCCGCGCAACATCGATCAGACAAGGCGGCACGGTCGTCTGCTGCGGCGGCGGGGTGGGTGTCGCGCCTCTGTTACCCATCATCAAGGCAATGAAACAGGCCGGCAACCGTGTGGTCAGCGTGCTGGCCGCGCGCAACAAGGATCTGATCATCCTCGAGGATGAGGTGAGACAATGGTCTGACGAGACGGTGATAATGACCGACGACGGCAGCGCCGGCATCAAAGGCCTCGTGACCGACGGCGTTGAGAAGGTCATACTCCGCGAACACGTCGACGAGGTTGTGACCATAGGTCCGGCCATAATGATTAAATTTGTCGCTTTGCTGACAAAAAAATATAATGTACCGACCATCTGCTCACTCAACACCATCATGGTCGACGGCACGGGAATGTGTGGCGCATGCCGTGTGACTGTCGGCGGGAAGATGCGTTTTGTATGTGTCGACGGTCCGGAGTTTGATGCCCACAAGGTTGATTTCGATGAAATGCTGACGCGCATGAAAGCCTATAAATAGAACAGACTCAGAATGGAAAAAACAGATCATAAAACATCGCGCGACGACGCATGGCGCGTCGGACTGCGCGAGGCCATGACAGCCAGGGAACGGACAGTGATACGGAGGGCCGAGATGCCGATGCTCGATGCGACCTATCGCGTCAGCTGCAACGAAGAAGTAAACCGCGGACTCAGCGCCGAACAGGCTGTAACCGAGGCAACGCGCTGCCTGGACTGCCCTGATCCGCAGTGTGTGACAGGATGTCCGGTCGGCATAAATATACCGGGATTTATCAAAAACATCCAGCGCAAGAATTTCGCCGCTGCGGCCGCAGTACTGAAGGACACAAGCGCCCTGCCGGCGGTGTGCGGGCGAGTGTGCCCGCAGGAAAAGCAATGCGAAAGCCGATGCATATACACCAAGATGAAAAAGCCTGCCGTGGCCATCGGCTGGCTCGAGCGCTTCGCCGCCGACACAGAGCGCCTGAGCGGCCGACGCGATGCCGTGGCCAAGGCTCCCGCCCGCGGCATCAAGGTCGCTGTCGCAGGCAGCGGGCCCGCCGGACTCGCTTTTGCCGGCGACATGATCAAACTGGGCTATGAGGTGACCGTCTTCGAAGCTCTCCACGAAATAGGCGGAGTGCTGAAATACGGCATTCCCGAATTCCGCCTGCCCAATGCCGTGGTCGATGCCGAGCTTGACTCGCTGCGCGATCTCGGAGTTAAGTTCCGCAAGGACTGCATAATCGGCAAGACACTGAGCTACGAAGACCTGCTGGCCGAAGGCTACAAGGCGGTGTTCGTGGCGTCGGGCGCCGGTTTGCCGCGATTCATGGGCATACCGGGCGAAAATCTTATCGGAGTGATGTCGAGCAACGAATATCTCACGCGCATCAATCTGATGGGTGCGGGACGCGGGGGCATGACTCCGGTGGCCCGGGGCAGGCGGGTGGCGGTGATCGGCGGCGGCAATACGGCGATGGACAGTGTGCGCACGGCCCGGCGCATGGGCGCCGAACGCGCGATGATCGTCTATCGCCGCAGCGAGGCCGAGATGCCGGCGCGTCTCGAGGAAGTCGAGCATGCCAAAGAAGAGGGGGTTGAGTTCATGACCCTGTGCAACCCTATAGAGTATCGCGGCGACGAGCGCGGGAATGTGCGCTCTATGATCGTGCAGCGCATGGAGCTCGGCGAACCGGAGCCTGACGGACGGCGTTCGCCCGTGGCCATACCCGGCGCCGTCGACGAAATCGAGATCGACGAAGTGATCGTCAGCGTCGGAGTGTCGCCCAATCCGCTTATCCCCGATTCCATCGAAGGTCTCGATGTGTCGAAACGCGGAACTATCGTTGTCAACGACAACATGCAGTCATCGATACCACTGATCTTTGCCGGCGGCGACATCGTGCGCGGCGGAGCGACAGTGATCCTCGCCATGGGCGACGGCCGCCGTGCCGCCGCAGCCATGCACCGCTACCTAAGCGGAGAATAAAGCAAGCTACAAAATTTATCAGGAGGCTGTGTCGTAATTAAGGTTTACGGCGCAGCTTCTCATTTTTAGAGCTCTG